>CAKZOY010000232.1 GCA_937138275.1 uncultured Chloroflexota bacterium | reverse complement strand
GCCTGCACGAGGTCTGGATATGAGCCGAAAGTGTCAGGTGGCTAGTTTCTTCTCCGCTTTGCCAGGAGGGTGGATTGCCACCCAAGCCCGAACAGCGGAGCGTGTCTCATGTTTTCGGGTGCAAGAAGCATAACGGGTCTTCGGCCAGGTAGTCCCCCGTGTAAGCGTAGGCCCGCCCGCGGCAGCCGCCACAGATGGCGCGATAGGCACACGTCCCGCACCGCCCCTTCCGGCTGTTTTCCCGATTCCTCAGGTTGCGGAAAACTTCGCTCTCCGCCCAGATTTTCCGGAAGGGGGTCTCCCGGACGTTGCCGCAGTTGACCTCCACGAACGGGCAGGGCCAGACGTCGCCGTTGGCCTTGATGTAGACAAATCCCCGTCCGGCGGAGCAGCCGTGAAAGACCGGACGAGCCAACTTCAGCCACAGGCCGTTCATATGACCCCGTTGGGTCATCAGATAGGGCCAGTACTGGGGACCGGCGACGGGTTCAATGATGGTGGATACCCGTTTCTGCATCCGGGCCAGAGACTTTAACAGTTGTTCGTTCTGGTTGACCGTGAGCGTCGCGTCCCGGATGTCGTTCCCCCGGCCGACGGGGACCAGTTGATACATCAGCATAATCCCGGCGCCTTCGGCGTCGGCGAGGGCGATCAATTCCTCCAGGTCGGCGAAGTTGTACTCCATTGCGGTGATGTTGACCTGGACCAGGATACCTGCCCTGCGAAGGGCGTGAATGCCCCGAATAGCAAGGTCAAAGGCGCCCCGAACACCGCGAATATTGTCATGAACGTCCGCCCGGACGGAATCCAGACTCACCGCTGCTCCGACGACCCCCGCCTTCCGAAGTTCCATTGCGACTTCGTCGGTGATCAGGGTCGCGTTGGTGGCGATGACGTTGGTGAAACCGGCCTTGCGGGAGTGGCGGAGGAGTTCGGGCAGGTCGGGCCGCACCAGGGGCTCCCCGCCGGTGTAGACCAGCATCCGGAATTCCCTGACCTCGGCCAGTTTGTCAATGAAGCGTTTCGCCTCTTCGGTGGAAAGTTCCCCCGGCGCGGGATGGCCTCCGGCCGCGTGGCAGTGGACGCAACGGAGGTTGCAGGCTGCCGTTACCTCCCAGGCGGGGTGGTTGGGGAAGCCGATGCAGCCCATCCCCACCGCCCCCGCCGCCACCGGCAGGGAGGGGATGCTGTGCCGGAGAAACCAGCGGGGTAACTGCTTCCAGCGGATCAGGTAACTGAAATAGAGGACGCTGCCCAGTTGT
The DNA here is from genome assembly GCA_937138275.1 of uncultured Chloroflexota bacterium. Lineage (GTDB taxonomy): Bacteria > Chloroflexota > Anaerolineae > B4-G1 > DUEL01 > SpSt-77. The sequence continues at coordinate 8,001 of CAKZOY010000232.1, read as the reverse complement.
CGCAGGACCAGGGTGGGGGGCCAGAAGACCGATTTCAGAGGCCAGTCTGAAAAAGCGGTTTTAGCCATTGGGTTCTCAGGTGCTGATTTATTTCGGATGACTGTCAGCCTGGGGTTACCCTCCGATCCAGAGCCCCAGGATGCTCGCCAGCGCCGTCCCCAGGTTGGTGACCAGAGTGAGCGCGCACATCCGCTCCAGTTTCACCCGGTCCCGGTAGTCCTTCCGGAGCATCATCCCCGCCACCAGCAGGGTGAGGGCCGCGACGGGCAGATAGAGGGGAAGGGCTGGCAGCGGAAGCATCCGGACGGCCATCAGTCCGGAGAGGGCCGCCGCGACCGCAGCGGCGACGTACACATACGCCGCCCGCTCGCGCCCCAGCCGGACGACCAGGTTGCGCTTGCCCTCCATAAGGTCAGCGGGGTAGTCGGGAAATTCGTTGATGAGGATGACGTTGAAGATGGTGAAGGCGATGGGGAGGGAGAGATAATGGACGATGGGGTCTATCCGGCCGACCTGGAGGTAGAAAGAGGTCGCCACGGGAAGCCAGCCGTAGCAGAAACCGATGAGCAGTTCGCCGATCCCCCGCTGAACCCACCGGAAGGGTGGGGTGGAGTAGTAGAAACCGGCGATCATCCCGACCAGCCCCAGGGGGATGGTCCAGGGGCCGGTGCGGAAGACGAATTGCAGGACCAGGCCGACGACTCCTGCCAGGGCGAGGGCAACGTAACTGGCGATCCGGGCGTGCTCTATGGGCAGGAGTCCTTTCAAAAGGGCCTGGGAGCCGCCGGAGAAGATGTTCCGTTCCATCTGGGCGGAGAGTTGGTCCACGCGGAAGTCGTAGTACTCTCCGGCGTAGTAGGTGGCGAGCATGATGAAGACCACGGCAACGACGCTGAGCAGGAAGATGGGCCAGTGGAAGACGTCGTACAGCCGCCAGGCAGCGACGGCGCCCAGGATGAAGGGAAGGACGCCCACCAGATGGAACGGGGGGCGGGATAATTGAATCCATCCCTTGAGGACTGCCTTCCGGGACAGATTGCTGGTGGGTGTGGATGTAGATGCGGACATCTGCATTCCTCCGGGTACAGATGGGTTGGGTCGTAAGAGTTGGCCGATCGGCGCTGGGTTGTCAGCGAAATCGCACGCTATCGGGGATGCTCTCTATCAGCGCCCGCGCTGGCACAAAGACGTCCCGCAGCCGCTGGACTGCCGGGTCCAGCCCCGCTGGCCCCAACTGGATGGTCACCGGAATCTCCATCCGGATGGGCACCGTCTGGCTCACGGGGACCGTCATCCGCACCGGGATGGTCTTCTCCACCGGCACCACCATGTTGAGGCGGACGGGCAACGGTGTGCCCGCGGGCAAGACAACGGTCGTCCTTACTGGGACGTTGTTGAGGTAGACGGTGGTGTTGGGGATAGAGGTGTCGCGGAGCAAGACGACCGTCGTATCCTGGTTGATGGTGAGGTCAAAATCCAGGTCCAGCGGCTGGTCCAGCGGCAGGTCAAACTGGATGCCGATGGGCTGGTCTACCGGGACCGTTGTCCGGATCACTGTCCGCCCCAGGCCCTGGAAGGCATCGTCCAGGTTGTAGAGCAGGGGCTCCAGGAGGTTGGTCTTGATCTGGAGCAGGGGGCCTGCCGCCAGGAGCAACACCAGGACCAGGATGCCGTTGACGATAAACGAGAAGATGATTGCGAAGTTCACGAAGGCCCGCCACAGCCGTCGCAAGCGCTCTTTCATATTCTCCTCCTTGCCTTCGGAGTGCTTCGGAGCAGCGCTTTCGGAAAAGCGCAAGACGTCTCTGATTATATGAAATCTTCCTGAAAAATGCAAGCAAAGTTTCTGAGGGGCTTGTGCAGCAATTCGCCCTGCATGGGGAAGGGGTGGGGTGTGGGGTTTGTGGGGGCGGCTTCGCCGCCCCCACAAACCCCACTTTCCCCCTTTTCGCGGGCGCGCCACTCTCTCAAAACGATTGGCTGCGCAAGCCAGCGGTCTCCCGCATTGACTTCGGGGCAATTTGTGTTATCATTTTGTAAATCCCACCCATCTCTCCAACTTCCGCGAACTTTTTGCCCCGCGCTGGCATGTAACCCGTAGAAGCACCCGCCGACCGTCCCGAGGAGGAGAAAATGGCCGTCTCTACCGAGGACCTGATTGAGCGGTTCCAGCGCGGTCAACCCCTGGCGTTTGAGGCTCTCTACGACCGCTACAAGGACTACATCTACCGCATTGCCTTCTTCCTCACCCGCAACAGCGGCGACGCCGAGGAGGTCGTCCAGGACACCTTTATGGACCTCCTGCGCGCGCTGCCCAATTACCGGATAGGGGGCCCGGCCCGCTTTGAGACGTACCTCTACCGGTTCACCGTCAACCGCTGCCGCGCCCATCTGCGGCGCAGGCCCCCACCTTCGGCCGACTGGGATGAGGTGGTGGACCGCCTGGAACAACTCCCGTCCTCCCGCACAGAAGACGACCCCGAAAATAGTTTCCTCGGCCGTGAGCAGGCCTCCCTCCTCTGGCAGGCTGTGGACCGTCTCCCCGAACATCTGCGCATCGTGATCGTCCTCCGTTATCAGAGCGACCTCTCCTACGACGAAGTCGCGCGGGTGCTGGAGGTGCCCGTCGGCACCGTCAAATCCCGGCTCCATCAGGCCCACCAGAACCTGCGGATATGGCTGAAGAGGCAGGAAGCGGTGGAGACCGCCGGAGCCATCGCGGGGGTGTGAGATGCACGTAGAATGGGAGTTGCTGGCGTATCTGGATGGAGAACTGGATGAACGACGGCGGGCCGAGGTGGAGCGCCATCTGGCCCAGTGCGCCCGCTGCCGGGAGGAACTGGCCCGCCTGCAGGCGCTGCGCACCGGCCTGGGAGCGACTTTCCACACTGCGCTGGACCCCGTCCGCCTGCCCACGGCCGCCGATGAGCGCATCCGGGAGCGGTTGCGCCGCCGGACCGAACGGCGCACCCCCCGGCGGGCGTTCTGGCCCCAGTGGGTCTACGTCGCGCAGGCCCTGATGGCCATCGTCGTCCTCCTCTTCGGCGTCGCCACCTACCGGGCCACGCACCCCGTTGGGCCGGACCAGCAGGAGACCATCGTCCTGGGGCAGGAGAAACTATCTCCCGGCAGTCCGGCCGCGTTGCGCGTCGTGGTCCGCTCCGTGGACGACGGCACGCCGGTCCCCGGGGCCGAAATCCGCGTCCGCCTGGAGCGCGCCCCCGGCCTCTCCGCCGTCGTCTTTGAGGGGACCACCGACCCCCAGGGCACCGCGGAGGTAACTTTCACCGTCCCGGACGACCTGGAAGGCAAAGCGCAGATTGTGGTGGAGACCCACTCGGAACTGGGGCGGGACCGGGTCGCGCGCCCGATCACCGTGGAGCGGACGTACAAAATCTTCGTCTCCTCCGACAAGCCCATCTACCAGCCCGGTCAGACGATCCACGTCCGCGCCCTCGCCCTGGGCGCGGTGGACATGAAGCCCGCCGCGGGCCGGGAGGTGGAATTCGTCATCACCGACCCCGACGGCGATAAACTCATCCGCCGCGCCGTCGCCGCCTCCGAGTTCGGGATCGCCGCGCTGGACTTCCCTCTCTCTCCCCATGCGGCGCAGGGCCGATACACCATACAGGCCATCCTGGGCGATACCGTCTCCGAGCGCACCGTCACCGTCCAGCCCTACGTCCTGCCTAAGTTCCGCGTCACCGTGGAGACCGACCGTACCTTCTACCGGCCTGGCGATCAGGTCTCGGGGCACGTCCGGGCGGAGTACTTCTTCGGCAAGCCCGTCGCCGGGGGCCGGGTGACCCTGCGCGGCTACGCATACGAAGTGGAGAAGGTCCAGGTGGTGGAAGTGGGGGGAAGAACGGACGAAGAGGGCGTCTTTGAATTTACCTTTGACCTGCCCCCCTTCTTTGTCGGCGGCGCGCCGGGGGCGGATCTGGCGGAGTTCGGGCTGGAGGTGGAGGTCATAGACCAGGCCAACCACCGGGAAGCGATCAGCCGGATGTTGCCGGTGAGCCGGGAACTCATCCACATAGACACCATCCCCGAAAGCGGGGTGCTGAAGCCCGGGGTGGAGAATATCATCTTCATCCTCACTTCCTACCCCGACGGCCGCCCCGCCGATACGGAAGTGACCGTTTGGGTGGAAGGCCGGCGACAGGATTTGAAGACCGGCCCGTATGGACTGGCGGAGTTCCTCTACGTCCCCCCGGGTTCCGTGGAGGTCACATTGACCGTAGAGGCCCGCGATTCCCGCGGTGCGCGGGCCGAAAAGACGATCCCCCTGGGCGCCGACTGGTCCCCGGAGACCATCCTGCTGCGGGCGGAGCGGGCCGCCTACCAGGTCGGCGACACGATGCGCCTGGAAGTGCTGACCACCGCCTCGGGCGGCGCGGTCTACCTGGACATCGTCCGGGAGGGGCAGACGATCAGCACCCGCTCCGCGCCGGTTCGCAACGGCCGCGCCGTTTTCGCCGTGGACCTGGACGAGACGATGTTTGGCACTCTGGAACTCCACGCCTACCGCGTCCTGCGAGATGGCACCATCGCCCGGGACACCCGTCTGGTGGTGGTGGATATGCCCCGGGATGTGACCATCCAGGTCGCCAGCGACGCCGATACCTACCGCCCCGGCGATACCGCCACCCTGGACTTCCGCACCCTCGTCGGGGGAGGCCCGGTCCAGGCGGCGCTGGGGCTGGCGATCGTGGACGAGTCGGTCTTCGCCCTGGAGGAGCAGGCGCCGGGCTTCGCCCGCCTCTATTTCCTGCTGGAACGGGAACTCCTGGAGCCCCGCTACGAGGTGCATGGGTTCTCCGTCCCCATCCTGCTGGACCGGGAGACCGAGACGGAAATCCGCCAGCAGCAGGATAAGGCCGCCCGCGCCTCCTGGGCGGGCACCTCCGCCACCGACTTCTCGCTGATCGTCCGCACCTACGCCGAAAAACTGGCTGCCATCACCCGGCAACAGCGGACGGCGATGGCGGCCCTGGGCGAAGGGCTGGGCTGGGCGCTCACTGTTCTCCCCCTGTTCTTGGGCGTCGCCGTGATCCAGGGGCTGCGGGCGAGCGGAGTCCTGGGCCGGGCGGCGTCCCGCGCGGGATGGGGATTCCTGATTTTCCTCTTCATCTCGCCTGTCATCGCGGTGGTCGTGGGTGCCGTGATGATCTCGTTGTGGGCGGCGCTGGAGACGGGGGCGCTTGTGCTGACGCTGCTGGTCTGGCTGGGACTCTTCGCCGGGCTGGCCTACTACGGGTGGCGGGAGCAGGATACGCGCGTCCAGATCGTCCTGGTGCTCCTGCTGGCCTACGTGATCCTTCTGGGGATGACCATCTACGTTGCCGAACAGGGCGGTGACCCCCGGCCGGGGTTGCTGCTGCTCATCTTTGCGGGATTCCTGCTCCTCATCCTCGGACTGGTGACCCTGGGGCAGGGGCTCATTCTGGAAGGCCAGCGCACCCCCGGGTGGGTCGCCGTCGCCCTGGCCCTCCTGCTGATTGTGCTGGTCATCTACATGGCCCAGATGCCCTGGACGACCTCCCGGCTGGCGCGCACGCTGGGCAACCCGGTGGTGTACGCCTTCCCCGCCGGCCTGCTGACCGGCTGCGCGCCGATGGCCGCCCCCACTCCCCCGCCAGCACAGGAAGCACTGCCGGCCCCGATGTCCACCCCCGCCCCGGCCGAAGCGCGGTCGCCCGGTCAGGTTGCGGCCCAGGCGGAGCGGCCCCGCCTGCGCCAGTATTTTCCCGAAACCCTGTACTGGAACCCCCAGGCCATCACCGACGAGAACGGCCGCCTGCAGTTACAAATCCCGATGGCGGATTCCATCACCACCTGGCGGCTGACCGCCCTGGCCAGCACCCAGCGGGGCGAACTGGGCGCGGCCACCTATGCCATCCGCGTCTTCCAGGACTTCTTTGTGGACATAGACCTGCCCGTCGCCCTCACCCAGGGGGACGAGGTGAGCATCCCCGTCGCCGTCTACAACTACCTCTCCGAGGAACAGGAAGTCGTTCTGGAACTGGAACCGGCGGACTGGTACACCGTTCTCCCGACCGAAGGTGGCAACTCCCCCTACCGCGCCGTCCTGACCGTCGGCCCCAACGACATTGAGGTTACCTACTTCCGCATCCGCGCCGAGCGGTTCGGCCGCTTCTCGCTACAGGTCACCGCCTGGGGCGAAAAGATGTCCGACGCGGTCGCCCGTGAGGTGACCGTCGTTCCCGACGGCACCGAACAGCGCGCCACCTTCTCCGACTGGTTGTCCGGGGACGGGGCCACCGTTCCGGTGACCGTCCCCGCCGGGGTCATTCCTGGCACCCCCCGCGTGGAGGTCAAGGTGTACCCCGGCCCGGCGGCGCAACTGGTGGACGGGCTGGAGAGGTTGCTGCAGATGCCCAGCGGGTGCTTTGAGCAGACTTCGTCCGCCACCTATCCCAACGTGCTGGTGCTGGACTACCTGGATCGCACCGGCAAGGCGACGCCGGAACTGCGGATGACCGCCGAGCGGTACATCGCGATGGGCTACCAGCGGCTGTTGACCTTTGAGGTGCCGGGGCATCCGGGGGGCTTCTCCCTCTTCGGCGACGCGCCGCCCAGTTTGATGCACACCGCCTACGGGCTGATGGAGTTCTCGGACATGGCCCGCGTCTACCCGGTGGACCCGGCGCTCATTGACCGGATCGCCCAATGGCTGATGGCGCAGCAGAACGGGGACGGCTCCTGGGACCCCGCATACGCCGGTGTCCACTTCGCCTCGTGGCAGAAACTCGCCAACGCCCGGTTGCCGATCACTGCCTACGTCGCCTGGGCGCTGGTGGAGGCGGGCTACGAGGAGACGCCCCAGGTGGAGCGGGCGCTCCAGTATCTGGTCGTCCACGCCCACGAGGCCGACGATCCCTACGTCCTGGCGCTGATGGTCAACAGTCTGACCGCTTCCGACCGGTTCCGCAGTCAGGCCGCCGCGCTGCTTGGCCGACTGGAAGAGGCGGCGATCGTGGAGAACGATGCCGCCTACTGGACCAGCGACGTGGAGTCCTTCACCGGGGCTCGGGACCGCAGCGCCGCTCTGGAAACCACCGCGCTGGCGACCTACGCGCTGATGCGGGCGGAAGGCGACCCCCGCCTGGTTCAGGGGGGACTCACCTACCTGGTGCGCGCCAAGGACACCTTCGGCACCTGGGATACCACCCAGGCGACCGTCCTGGCGCTGAAGGCCTTCATCCTCTCGCTGGAGCGGGGAAGCGACCAGACGGTGAATGCGACCGTCCGGGTCACCCTGAACGGCGGAGCCTTCCAGGACGTCGTCCTCCGGCCCGAAGAGGCGGGCGTCGTGCACACCGTCTACTTTGACGACGTGCCCGTGGGCGAAAATCGGGTCACCCTGCAGGTATCCGGAGATGCCCAGGGGCTCCTGTACCAGGTGACGACCGTCTACTACGTCCCCTGGGAGCAAGCCCCGGCGACATCTGGGCCCATAGACATCCGCGTCACCTACGATCGCACCGAACTGGCGGTCCACGAGACGGTGAGGGCGCATGTGGAAATCCGGCTGAACGATATCGTCCCGGCGCAGTGGGTGATTGTGGACCTGGGTGTGCCGCCCGGCTTTGAGGTGGTGCGAGAGGACCTGGACCAACTGGTCACGCAGACGACGGGCGCGCCGACTCAGATCAAACGGTATGAGTTGACCGGACGGCAGATTATCCTGTACCTGGAGAACCTGAGCGGTTCGGTGGAGTTTGACTACCGGTTGCGGGCGCGCTTCCCGCTGCGGGCGCAGATTCCCGCCGCCACCGTCTACGACTACTACAACCCCTCCCTGCGGGGCATGCAGCCACCGCTCCTGGTGGTGGTGGGGGAGTAGGCTGCGGGCGGGTTCTGCAAAGGGGGCGGAGGGGTGCGGCGGGCGGCTTCGCCGCCCGCCGCACCCCCTTTTTCGGGTCTATATCGGTTGCCTGTCGGGCGGATAGAAGGCCACAGAGAGTTTCCGGATGA
>CAKZOY010000231.1 GCA_937138275.1 uncultured Chloroflexota bacterium | reverse complement strand
ACGCTGCCACACCTGAAGGTCCCGATAATTCCTCACCTTCTCCTTCACCGCTACCCCCTCCTACCGACTACCGACTATCCCCTACCGACTACCGACTATCCCCTACCGACTACCGACTAACCCCTACCGACTACCGACTATCCCCTACCGACTAACCCCTCCTATCTCCCCTTCCCTATTCCACCCCCGCGCGCAGACCTCGCCGCGCCCGCAGAGGGGTCCCTGGACCTGACCGTTCACAATGGCTACCACTCCGGCCCCGTTGCCCGTCTCCACAATCACCATCTCCTGCCCCACCCAGGTCTGGGGAGCGCCAGGGGAGAGCATCCCCTCAAAGGCGGTGAACCCGTCCACCGTCACCCGCACCCAGACATGCTCCCGCGCCTCCAGGGTCAGGGTGACGCCGCTGGTGGAGACGGGGAAAGTGGGCGTCGCCGCCGGGGTGGGAGGTAGCGTGGGAAGCGGGGTAACTGCCGGACGGGTCGCTGTCACCATCGGGGAAGGGAAGGCGGGGGGCCGGAGAGGGGTGGCGACCGAAGGGGATGCGGGCCCGGAAAAAAATCGCCCCGGGCGGTCGGTGAACCAGAAGACGCCCAGGGCGACCACCCCGAGGACGAGGGCAATAAGGCCGATCCACAACCCCGCGATTCGCAATCCCGACCATGCCGGCCGGGCAGCGGGTCGGGTTACAAGGGGACGGGCCGGAGTTTTGGGTGCAGCGGGAGCCACAGGAGCGCCCGGGGTCGCCGGTGCGGCCGGGGCCTCGGTTTCCCGGCGGGTCTCCCGCTCGTAGAGGGCGATGACCTCCTCTGGAGGGATGCCCAGGAACGAGGCGTAGCGGCGCAGGAAGCCGCGCACCTGCGGCTCCCCGCCGGGCATCATACCGTAGTTGCCTGTTTCCAGCGCTTCCAGATACCGCGCGCGGATTTTCGTCGCCGCCTCTACATCCTCCAGGGAGAGCCCCCGATCCTGGCGCGCCATCCGCAGGCGACTTCCCGGACCGACAGGTCCCGTCGGCGAGGATACTCGTTGAAGCACATCGTCGGCCATATTACTTGCTCCCCCAACTCCCGCGACCGGGTGTTCCGGCGGTGCCCCGTTCCTTCCGCAACTGGTTCAGCACAGCCACCAGTTCCTGGGGAAGCGGGGCGGTGAAAGCGACCTTCTCCCCTGTGACCGGGTGGGTGAAGGCCAGGTCGCGGGCATGCAGAAAATGACGGTCCACAAGTAACGTCTGACGTCGCTGGCCGTAGACCCGGTCTCCCACCACCGGGTAGCCAAACCAGGCCAGGTGAACCCGAATCTGATGGGTCCGGCCGGTATGTGGGCGAACTTCCAGGAGGGTGTGTTGAGGGAAAAATTCCAGCACCCGATACTGGGTGACGGCCGGGCGGCCCGTTCGCGCCACCGCCATCCGGGTGCGGTCTTTCTGGTCCCGCCCGAGGGGGACTTCAATGATGCCCTCCCGGGGCTGGACCTGTCCCTCCACCAGGGCGACGTAGGTCTTGCGCACCAGGCGGCGCTTGAATTGCCGCTGCAATGCGGCGTGGGTATCGGGGTCTTTCGCCACGACGATCAGCCCCGAGGTCTCCCGGTCCAATCGGTGGACGATCCCCGCCCGTTCGGCGCCTCCCACATCGGCGACCTGGGGACAGTGGGCCAGCAGGGCGTTGACCAGGGTGCCCTGTACCACCCCCGCGGCCGGATGGACGACCATCCCGGCCGGTTTGTTCACCACCAGCAGGTGCTCGTCCTCGTAGACGATGTCCAGTGGGATGTTCTCGGCCCGGATGGTCTCTTCTTCTGGAAACGTACCGGAGACCTGATCGCCGGGGGATAACCGGTAGGCGGGGCGGACCGACATATTGTTGACGGTGACGGCGCCATAGCGGATGAACCGTTGCAGTTGGGCGCGGCTGAGGTCAGGGAACCGGGCCGCCATCACCCGGTCCAGTCGTTCTCCCGCTTCATCTGTTGAAACGACGAAGGAAAACTCTTCGCTCATTCGCTTTCCGGTGCCGGATCGGGCTTTTCCCGATCGGTCAGGATGATGAACAGCAGTATGACGACGCCGGTCACGATACAGGTATCGGCGAGGTTGAAGATGGGCCAGTGGTGGAGAGGCCAGAAATTCAGGTCTATGAAATCCACCACCGCGCCCCGGGCCAGGCGGTCCACCAGATTGCCCAGTGCGCCGCCCAGTTGCAGGCCCAGCGCAACGTGCAACAGTTTGGGCTCTTTGGGGAGGTGGCGGTAGTACAGGAAAATCAGCCCGACGGCGATGATCGCCACGACGCTGAAGAAGTCGCTCATCCCCTGGAAAAGGCCGAAGACAACGCCGGTATTGGTGATGTAGGTGAGGGATACAACAGGGGTCAGCCATGAGGTCAGTTCTCTGGACTCTCCCAGGGTCATATGCGCGACGATCCAGGATTTGCTGACCTGGTCCAGGGCCAGAGCGGCCATGGCGACGATGGGCAGGATTGGGTTTTTGAGGCCAGACAAGCAGACACCTCTAAAGGGTACTCTCCAGGCCACCCCGGTGCGGAGAGGTCGGGCGACCTTCAGGAGTACCTCTGAAGTCTTTCCCTACCGACGCTGCTCCATCTGGGCCTGACAATCCAGGCAGTAGAGGGCATAGGGGAGGGCCTTCAGTCGGGCCCGGTCAATCGGGGCACCACATGCCTCACAGATGCCGTATGTCCCCAGGTCAAATTTCTCCAGGGCATGGTCTACCAGCCACAGCAAAGAAGCCTCGTTCCGCTGGAGCGAGGCCTCCTTCGCCTGCTCAAACGTCTCGGTGGCGTCGTCGGCGATGTGGTTCCCGTATCCAGCACCCCGATTCTCGTTTTCGCCCCGTCGCGATAGTTGTTCCAGCAGGTAAGTCTGCTCTTGCAGTAGACGCGCTCTCAATTCCTCGTTGGAAACAGGCATAAGGTCCTCCGCAACTTTGCCGATCCACCTAGCGGAGATATATTTTACCACACGCGGTGGAAACTGCAAGGATACCGATTTTCACCCCTCGCTTGCTGGGGGTGAAAAAACCCGCCTATGCAAGACACCCCACCCCCTGGCAACGATCTCCTGGTGCACACGCGGGCTTGCGCAATAATTCGCCCCGCATGGGAAAGGGGTGGGGTGTGGGGTTTGTGCGGGCGGCTTTGCCGCCCGCACAAACCCCACTTTCCCTTAAACTTCGCAGGCACCCTGCTCCCCGAAAGGGATTTGCTGCACAAGCCCACGCACGCACGGCCCTTGACATTTTTCTACCTTTGTGATATCATTCGCCCCAGTCTTGCAAGTAAGACAAATAAGACAAGGAGTCCGGAATGGAGAAATTTTGTCCCCAATTCTACGGTGCGGTGACCGTCAGCGAACGAGGGCAGATCGTGATCCCCGTCCAGGCTCGCCGGGACCTGGGCATCCAGATCGGCGAAAAACTTCTCGTCATCGGCGGGCCGGGCGGGGCCCTGTGGCTGTTGCGCGCCGAACTGGTCAGCAAAATGACCGGGCAGTGGCTGGAACTGGCCCGGAATCTGGAGACCCTTGCGGAGGAAGAAAATGCAGAAACACCGTAGATGGCTGATCCTGGCTGCCGTAGCAGTGGTAGTGATTGTCGGCGGCTTTTTCGTCTGGCGACAGAGCGCGGCCCGCAATTCATCGGCCGAAGAGCGCACCGCCGTGGTAGAACGGGGCACTCTGGAAGTCACCGTGAGCGCCAGCGGGCGGATTGAGCCGGCCCGCCAGGTGGATCTGACCTTCAGCGCCCCAGGGCGGGTGGTGGAGGTCACCATCCAGATCGGAGACGAGGTGCGCGCGGGACAGGTATTGGCCCGCCTGGATACCGGCGACCTGGAATTGAGCGTGCGGCAGGCCGAAGCGGCCTACAAGTCCGCCCAGGCACAACTGGCCCAACTGAAGTCCTCGCCCCGCCCGGAGGCGGTTAAGGCCGCGGAGGCCGCATACCGGAGCGCGCTGGCCCAGTATCAGCGGCTCAAAAACAGCCCCTCTCCGGAGGAGCGGGCGGTGGCGGAGGCGAACCTGAAGCGGGCCGAGGTGATGCTGAACCGGGCCCGCGCGGCCTACGAGCCCGTCTCCTGGCGACCCGATATCGGCATGCTCCCTCAATCGCTGAACCTGGAAACCGCAACCCTGGACTACCAGATCGCTCTGGCGAACTACGAGTTGACCACCAAAGGGGCTTCGCCGGAGGACCTGGCCGCGGCATGGAGCAACGTGGAGAGCGCCAAAGCGCAAATGGATCGCGCCCTGAACGGTCCCACGCCGGAGGAACTGGCCATCGCGGAGGCGGCGGTGGAACAGGCCAGAGCCGCGCTGGAGGCTGCCCAGCGCAACCTGGAGAAGGCCATCCTCAAAGCGCCCTTTGACGGTGTGGTGGCAGCGGTCAACGTGGTCGTCGGCGAGGTCGCTCCTACCGGGCTTCCGGCGATCTCGGTGGTGGACCTCTCCGGTTTCCGGATCACGGTCAACGTGGATGAGATGGACGTGGCCCGCCTGCAGATAGGGCTTCCGGCCGAAATCACGCTGGATGCCATACCGGACCGGACCCTGACCGGCAGGGTGGAACGCATCGGCCCGGCGGCGACGCTGGTGGAAGGCGCGGTCGCCTACCCCGTCATCATCGCTCTGAACCCCACCGATGCCCCTGTACGGGCCGGAATGTCGGCCACCGTGCTTGTCCGTGTGGAGGAACTGAAAGACCAGTTGCTCATCCCCAACTGGGTTGTGCGGATTGACCAGACCACCGGCCGCCCCTACGTTTACCGCAAGACCGCCAGCGGGCTGGAACGCGTGGATGTCCGTCTGGGCGCGCGCTACGAGGGCTACAGTCAGGTGCTGGAGGGGTTGAACGAAGGGGATGTGCTGGTTCTGACCCGTGAAAATAACAACATCGGCCCATTTTCCTTCTTCGGACAGCGGTAAGATGGACACGGATAAAGCAGTCGTTCGTATCCAGAATATTGTGAAAATATACCAGATGGGGACGATAGAAGTCCCCGCGCTGCGCGGGGTCTCTCTGACCATCCGACCCGGCGAGATGGTCGCCATTATGGGGCCTTCCGGCTCCGGCAAGTCCACCCTGATGAACATCATCGGCTGCCTGGACCAGCCCACCTCCGGTACCTACTGGCTGGACGGACAGGAGGTGGGCCAACTGGACGATGACCAATTGGCCGCCATCCGCAACCGGCGCATCGGCTTCGTCTTCCAGACCTTCAACCTTCTGGCGCGGACGACCGCCCTGGAGAACGTAGCGCTCCCGCTCCTCTACGCGGGGGTGGGGCGGTCAGAGCGGCTGCAACGGGCACAAGAAGCGCTGAAATCCGTGGGTCTGGGGGACCGACTGCACCACACGCCGACAGAACTCTCCGGCGGGGAGCAACAACGGGTAGCCATTGCGCGGGCGCTGGTCAACCGTCCATCCCTGATCCTGGCCGACGAGCCGACGGGGAACCTGGACAGCAAGTCCGGGCGGGAGGTCATGGCGATCCTGCAACGGCTGAACCGGGAACAGGGAATCACCGTGGTCCTGGTGACCCACGATCCGACGATCGCCCGGCATACGGAACGGATTATCTATCTGCGGGACGGACTGATAGAGGGGGAAGAGAAAATCGCAGAACCGCTGAGAGCGTGAAAGTCGGGAGTCGGGAGTCGGGAGGGGTGTGCCGCTGCAACTTGCGACTTGCGACCTGCGACTTTCTCTCGCATATCGCCTATCGCGTATCGCAAATCGCCCCCTGCGACTTGCGACTTTGCGACTTGCAACTTTATCGGAGGCGAGGATGAATTTGGGCGAAAGTATACGGGTGGCATGGCGGGCGCTGGGAGCCAACAAACTGCGCTCGGCGTTGACCATGCTGGGCATTGTCATTGGCGTTGCGGCGGTCATTGCCCTGATGGCAGCCGGACAGGGCGTGCAGGTTTTCGTGACCGAGCAGTTTCAGGGCATCGGCTCCAATCTCCTTTTCGTCCTGCCGAACGTTGGACAGACCGGCCCGCGCGGTGGACAGGCAAGCCTGCGTTCACTGACGATGGGGGATGCGCGGGCGCTTGAAGACCCTCTGCGGCTGCCCGATGTGGCGCGGGTCGCACCGCAACTGGACCGCAACGCCACGGTGACTGCCGGTGGTCGCCAGATGTTGACCACCCTTCAGGGCGTCACGCCGGAGTTTATCCAGGTCCGGAAATGGAAGCCCGCAGTGGGGGAGTTCATTACCGCTCAGGATGTGGAGGGACGCTCGCGGGTGGCCGTACTGGGCAAGACGGTGGCGGAAACGCTCTTCCCGGATAACCCCCTGCCCATCGGAGAGACTGTGCGCATTAACAACACCCCCTTCCGCGTGGTGGGGATTATGGAGGAGAAAGGGGGTACTTTTGCCGATCAGGACAACACCGTCTTCGTCCCGTTGACGACGGCCCAGATTCGCCTTTTCTCCACCCGCGCCCCCAACGGTGAGTACCGCGTCTCCTACATCCTGGTAGAGGCGGTCAGCGAGGACCGGATGGACGCGGCGGCGGAGCAGATTCGGGCCGTCCTGCGGGAGCGCCACCGCATCGCCTTTGAGGACGAGGACGATTTCATCGTCCTCAGCCAGGCCGACCTGATTCAGACCTTCGGCAACATCACCGACGTGTTGACCATCTTCCTGGGTGCGATCGCCGGGATCAGCCTTCTGGTCGGCGGGATCGGAATTATGAACATCATGCTGGTCTCGGTGACGGAACGGACCCGGGAGATCGGCCTGCGGAAGGCCGTGGGCGCGCGGCGGCGGGACATCCTGGTCCAGTTCCTGATGGAAGCGGTGACCCTGGCGGTGACCGGTGGGATTGTGGGAATCGGCATCGGTTTTCTGGGCGCGCAGATCATCACAGCGCTGGTACAGGATTTCCGCTCGGTGGTCACTCCGCAGGCCGTATTGCTGGCGACCGCCGTCTCGGCGGCCGTTGGGCTGGCGTCGGGCCTGTATCCGGCATGGCGGGCCTCGCGCCTGAACCCCATAGAAGCGTTGCGCTACGAATGACGGCGACCGGGGTTTTGCGGATAACCTCTGGTTACCCGCAAAACCCCCAGCCTCATCCCCGGCAAAGGCAGATTTTTGTGTGGGGCGACATCGCCCCCTCTCACCCCCAGACGGAGCGGGGGGATTGAGATGGGGTTTTTGGGGCGGCGGCTTCGCCGCCGCCCCAAAAACCCCTCTCTTCCCCCCTCTCCCCCCTTCCCGTGCGCAGCGAATTATCCCATAAGCCAACCGGGGCTTGTGCAGCAATTCGCCCCGCATGGGAAAGGGGTGGGGTATGGGGTTTGTGGGGGCGGCTTCGCCGCCCCCACAAACCCCACTTCCCCTTTTTCATAAGCGCGCCGCTACTCCGCAATGACTTGCTGCACAAGCCCAACCGCCGCAAGGGTTGACTTTTCTCCCGAAACGAATACAATAAAAATGTCTGTGCCGGAGTGGTTTCCGGACCCGGAATGGTTGACCCACCACAATCTCAGGAGGTGAAACAATGGTTCCCAAACTCTTTATCCCCGGACCGACCCACGTGCGAAAAGAGATTCTGGAAGCGCAGACTGCCCCAATGATTGGCCACCGGGCTCCCGAATACTCCAAACTTCAGTTAGAGGTGACCCCAAAACTCCAGCAACTTCTCTACACCCAGCAGCGAGTCTATCTCTTCGCCTCCTCCTCCACTGGCGTGATGGAAGGTTCCATCCGGCAGGCATCGCTCGGTAAACCCCTTCTGTTCACCATCTGCGGGGCATTCTCCCAGCGCTGGTACGAGATCGCCCTCCAGAACGGCGTCCCCGCCGAGAAAATAGAGGTCCCTCTGGGCCAGGGGATCACCCCCGAAATGGTGGACGAGGCCCTCTCCGAAGGGGATTACGACGCCATCACCGTCACGATGAACGAGACGGCGACCGGCGTGATGAATCCCCTCCAGGAGATCGCCGCCCTGGTCCGCCAGAAGTACCCCGACGTGCTCATCCTGGTGGACGCGGTCAGTTGTATGGCGGGGGTGAAGATTGAGTTTGACGCCTGGGGGCTGGACGTCTGCTTCGCGGGAGTGCAGAAGTGCTTCGCCCTCCCGCCGGGGCTGACCGTCTGCGCGGTGAGCGACCGGGCGCGCGAGCGCGCCCGGCAGGTGAAGTACCCTGGTCACTACTTCGCCTACGCCCAGATGGACAAGCGGTACGACAAGGGCCAGACGCCCGCCACGCCCGCCATCAGCCTGATCCAGGCCCTCAACATGCAGATGGACGACATTCTGGCGGAAGGGCTGGAGAACCGCTGGAAGCGCCACCAGGAGATGGCCACGATCGTCCAGGACTGGGCCCGCAAGTACTTCGCCCTCTTCGCCGATGAGCGCTTCCTCTCCCCCACCGTCACCAATATCACCAACACCCGCGGCATCAGCGTGGAGGGACTGAACCAGGAACTGCGCAAGCGGGGCGCGATCATCTCCAACGGCTACGGCGACCTGAAGGAGAAGTGCTTCCGCATCGCGCATATGGGCGACCTGACAGTGGAAGACATCCGCTGGTTGCTGGAGCAGATCAACAACATTCTCGGTCTGCAATAGGAGGGTAAAATGAAGGTGCTGGTTTGTGACCCGATTGACCCGGAAGCCGTGGAGACGATGCGCCGGGCCGGGATTGAAGTGGACGTCCGGGATACCATCACGGCGGAGGAACTGGAGGCTGCCGCGGCGGATTACGACGTTCTGGTCGTCCGGAGTCGCACCAAAGTCACGGCCGCAGTGATGGATAAGGCCCCCAACCTCAAACTCATCGTCCGCGGCGGGGTGGGAGTGGACAACATTGACGTCAAGCACGCCCAGGCCAAGGGGGTTGAGGTCCGCAACACTCCTCTGGCCTCGGCGAACTCCGTCGCCGAACTGACCATCGGCTATCTCTTTGCCCTGGCCCGCCAGATTCCCCAGGCTACCGCCACGATGAAAGCCGGGCAGTGGGAAAAGAAAGCCTTCAGCAAGGGAATAGAACTGGCGGGGAAGACACTGGGGCTGGTCGGTTGTGGCAACATCGGGCAGTTGGTGGCCCAGAAGGCCGCCGCCCTGGGAATGACCGTCCTCTTCTACCGGCGCACTCCCACGGAAGTCCCCGGCGCCACCCAGGTCTCGCTGGACGAACTCCTGGCCCGCTCCGACTTCATCTCCCTCCACGTGCCCCTGACTCCGGAAACCCGTCATATCATCGGGCGCGCGGAGTTTGAGAAGATGAAGAAGGGGGTCTACATCGTCAACTGTGGGCGGGGTGGCACGCTGGACGAGGCTGCCCTTTATGACGCCATCGTCAGCGGGAAAGTAGCGGGTGCGGCGCTGGACGTCTTTGAGGACGAGAAGGAGGACCGCGGGCGACGACTGATGGAGTTGCCGCAGGTCATCGGTTCTCCTCACGTGGGCGCGGGCACCGTGGAGGCGACCGAGCGCGTGGGCGCGGAGGTGGCCCAGATCATCATCGCCTTCGCCAGATAGCGAAATCGGCTATCGCGGAAGGGCGGGGCCTGCAGGCCCCGCCCTTTCGTTTTAGAAGCGGCTCAGGCAGGACGCCTTCGCAGAGCCAGATAGATGCCCAGGACGATGGCGAGCCCCTGCAGGCCAAAGAGAAGCCCCAGGATAGGGTCCGTCTTACCCCCTTCCACCTCCGGAATCTCCGGGAGCGGTGTCCAGGTGGGGAAGGGGGTTCGGACCGCCCCACCGGAGGGCGCAGGGGTGGGTATCGGAAATGCAGGAGTCCCGATAGCGGTCGGAGAAGGGAAGGGGGTGGGGACTTCCGTCGGCGGCGCCGTGGTGGGGGACGGGAACGCCGTTGGCGTCGGAAGGGGGGTCGGCGATGGGACCGGTGTATCGGTCGCCGGTGGAACGGGCGTATTTGTAGGGGAGGGGACAGGGGTGGTCCCGGTGGGTACCAGAACGATGCTATCCGCCGCACCGGCCGTCCGCCCGGCCCCGTCCCGGAATTGCACGTACACCCAGTGTTCCCCCGGCTTGTCGGGAAGGGTCCAGGGCAGGAGCGGTTCCCAGCGCTGCCAGGATGCGTCGCGGAAATCCGGAGTGTTGCTGATGCGGACCTCCACTGCGCGGCCCATAAACGCGGCCCCCTCGCCCTGAGGGTACGCCTCCTCGTTGGTCAACCGGATGGCGACCTGCGGGGATTCGGTGGTGAGCGCACCGTCGTTAATGAAGATGGGCAGGACATTCGGCCGCGCGCCGAAATCCAGGACATAGTAGCCCCTTCCGGCATTATCGGTAGCGACACCGATGCCGATCTCCCGATAGCGAGCGCTGAGAATGTTCTCCCGATGGGGCGGGTCACCCATAAACCAGTCCAGCACGTCCTGCAGTGTCCCCGACCCGATCCAGAAGTTCTCCCCCACTACCGTCCCGTTGCCCCAGGCCATGTACCCCGCCTCGGCGATGCGTCGGGCCGGGGTAGAACCGTCGGAGCCGATGTGAGACGCCAGGTTGTGCGCAGCCAGGTCACTGGCATGGCGCTGAGCAGCGGCAGCCAGCAGGTCAGACCATCCGTAGGGCGCCAGGCCGTTATCCAGGCGGGTCTGGTTGACCAGCGCGTAGAGCCGTCGGGCGGGGGGCTCTTCCTGAGCCCTGGCGGAGTTCACCCCGCCGATCAGCCCGCAAAGGAATATCGGGATCAGCAGAAGACGCAGTTCTCGTCGCACGGGGATATTTTAGCATAGAGTGGCGTTTGTGGGTAGGGCCACACCGTGGGGCAACCTGCTGCCGGAAGAGGCGCCATCCGGCCGGACGTGCCGCTTCACACCACTATCAAATCCCGGGGGAACAGGGTCAGCGTTTCGGCACCCTCGGGGGTGACCAGCACGTCGTCCTCAATCCGCACGCCACCGACGCCGGGCAGATACACTCCTGGCTCCACCGTGAAGGTCATCCCGACTTGGAGGGGGAGACGGTTTCCCTCCACGATGTACGGCGGCTCATGGACCTCCAGCCCCAGGCCGTGGCCGGTGCGGTGGATGAAGTAGTCGCCATAGCCGGCCTCCCGGATCACTGCCCGCGCGGCCCGGTCCACCGCCTGCGCGGCCCGCCCGGGGCGGACGGTAGCCCGCCCGGCCTCATTGGCCCGCCGGACGACCTCATAGACGCGCATCATCTCCTCCGGCAGTCCCCCAAACGCCACGGTACGGGTGATGTCGGAGACGTAGCCCCCCATAACGGCGCCGCAGTCTATGACGATGGGCTCGCCGGGGCGGATGGGACGGTCGGAGGGGACGGCGTGGGGAGAAGCGGCGTTGGGACCGGCGACGACGATGGGCTCAAAGGGCAGTCCTTCTCCGCCGCGCAGGATTTCCCCCATCAGCAGCCCGGCCACTTCCCGCTCCGTCATCCCGGGGCGCATCTGGGCCAGGACCGAACGCAGGGCAGCCTCCACAACGGCCACTGCCCGCCGCATCGCGGTCACTTCTCCGGCGTCCTTGCAGATGCGCAGAGTTTCCATCACCTCATCGGCGGGGATCAGATGGGAGTTCGGGGCGTACCGTTCCAGGAGACGGGCTTCCATCACCCGCATACGGAGTCCCTCCACGCCGATGCGCGCTTCCGCCAGTTCCAGCGCCGCGCAGGCCTGCTGAAAGGCCGTCGCCGGCCCCTCTTCGTCCGTGTACGAGTAGGCCCGGAGTTCGCCGGCCGCGCGGGCCAGTTTCGGCTCCTCCAGCGCGGGGAGCACGATGGCTGGCGGGGCATCCACCGGAAAAAAGGCGACGATGGGCCGTTCGCTGAGGTGAAAGGAGAGGCCGGTCAGGTAGAGGAGGTTGGCACCGGGCACCAGGGCCAGGCAATCCAGCCCTTTGTGCTCCATTTCCTGCTGTAATCGGGCAATCCGGGGTGAATCGTCCATTGTGCACCGTGGGGGTAACGGGTATTGGGCTGTCGGCTCTACAAACTCTTATGTGCATCGGTGGCGCCTCTTAAAGATTATACCCGTTTCTTACCACGGCGCAATTTTTCATTATCATCGGCGCCGGCCATTACGGCAAAGAGAAAACTCAACTCCTGCGCTACAAAGTGTGTCACCGCACCTTCTCGGCGCGGCGCGGGACGCCTTTGTTTGGCTTGCTGGCTACCCGACAGTTTTCCAATAGGACGCGGACAAGCGGTGTGGCTTATGTTCAAAAGCAGTGCACTTTCTCAAGGACACCTTCACCCCTCCCCCTTGTCCCCTCCCCGTTGCGGCGTTCGCCGCACGGGGAGGAAAGGGCAAGGACAAGCCTTGCCCTCTTTTCCCCTTCTCCCCCGCCGCGGCGGGGGAGAAGGGGGCCAGGGGGATGAGGGGGCGTTAGAGGCCAGACCCTGCCTGCA
>CAKZOY010000230.1 GCA_937138275.1 uncultured Chloroflexota bacterium | reverse complement strand
GGGTCGGCCTCAAAGCAGACGTCCATCGCCACCGGACAGCGGGTGTTGAAGTTGCAGCCTTTGGGCGGATTAGCCGGACTGGGGATTTCCCCCTTCAGGATGATCCGCTGCCGCTTCTCCTCCACCTCCGGGTCCGGCACCGGCACCGCGCTCATCAGTGCCTGGGTGTAGGGGTGCAGCGGGTTGAGGTAAATCTCATCCCGATCGGCCAATTCCACAATCTTGCCCAGGTACATCACGGCCATCCGGTCGCTGATGTGGCGCACCATGCTCAGATCATGGGCGATGAAGAGATACGTCAGGCCGAATTGCTCCTGGAGTTCCTCCAGCAGGTTGACCACCTGGGCCTGGATGGAGACATCCAGGGAGGAAATAGGCTCATCGCAGACGATCAGGTCGGGGTTGAGGGCCAGGGCCCGGGCGATACCGATGCGTTGTCGCTGCCCGCCGGAGAACTCATGCGGGTAGCGGTTCACGAAGTAGGGGTTCAGTCCCACCACGCGCAACAGTTCCTGTACTCGCTCCTCTTTCTCCTTGCCCCGCGCCACTCCATGGATTTCCAGCGGCTCGGCAATGATCGCGCCCACGGTCATTCGCGGGTTCAGGGAGGCATACGGGTCCTGGAAGATAATCTGCATCCGGCGGCGCATCCGGCGCAACTCGCCGCCTTTCAGTTTCAGGATGTCTACCCCGTCAAAAATCACTTCCCCGCTGGTCGGCTCATAGAGGCGCAGGATAGTGCGCCCCACAGTGGTCTTCCCACAACCGGTTTCGCCGACCAACCCCAGCGTTTCGCCTTTGTAAATGTCAAAACTGACGTCGTCCACGGCCTTCACATCGCCAATATGGCGCTGAAAAATGACCCCGCGGGTGACGGGGAAGTATTTCTTGAGATGACGGACTTGAACTAAGGGGACTCGTTCTGCAGCCATTTATCGGCTCCTTCCGGCGATTTCTTCCCAGCGCCAGCAGGCGACGGTGTGGTCGGTGCCATCCGCTTCCATCAGCGGGGGATTGGCCTCCACACATTTATCTGCCGCGTACGTGCAGCGAACGGCAAAGGGGCATCCAGGGGGCAGGTCAATCAGGTCTGGCGGGAGACCGGGGATGGAGACCAGTTTGGTGCCCGGCGCTTCGTCCAGGCGGGGGAGCGACCCCAGAAGCCCCATCGTATAAGGATGGCGTGGGGTTTTATAAATGTCTTTGATGAAGCCTCGTTCAATAATGTACCCCGCATACATCACGTTAATTTGCTTCGCCAGACGGGCGACCACACCCAGGTCGTGAGTGATCCACATCACCGCCATCCCCAGTTGCTCTTGGAGTCGTTTCACCAGGTCCACAATCTGCGCCTGGATGGTGACATCCAGCGCCGTGGTCGGCTCGTCGGCGATGAGGAGTTTGGGGTTGCAGGAGAGGGCCATCGCGATCATCGCCCGCTGGCGCATCCCGCCGGAGAACTGGTGGGGATAATCGTCCAGCCGGGTTTTGGCCTCCGGAATTCCCACCATCGTCAGCAGTTCCTCGGCCCGCTCGCGGGCCTGTTTCTCGTCCATCCCCTGATGGAGTTTCAGGGCTTCCGCAATCTGGAAGCCGATGGTGAAGACAGGGTTGAAGGAGGTCATCGGGTCCTGGAAGACCATCGCGATCTCGGCCCCGCGCACCCGCTGCATTTCGGCCTCGCTCAGTTTGAGCAGATCGCGTCCGTCAAACCAGATTTCGCCGCTCTCAATTTTTCCCGGCGGGTAGGGAATCAGGCGCATAATGGAGAGGGCATGGACGCTCTTGCCGCATCCGCTCTCTCCCACGACGCCGAGGGTTTCCCCCTCATTCATCGTATACGATATACCGTTGACTGCGTGGACGACGCCGTCCTGCGTGTAGAATCGGGTGACCAGGTTCCTGACGTCCAGCAAAATAGCCATATTTTCTCCTTAAGGTTCCGGATCCCTCTTCAAGCCACGAAGGTGAAATTCAAGCGAATCGCGAGAGAGCAAGGTCGTATCTCCATAAGACCAGACTGCCCGCTGATGGGAAAGGAAAGACCGTATCCACCGCAGGGGTCCAGTATGGTGCCAGATAGAAGTCTCGCGTGGGGATGTTCGGGGCGGGGCGCGCGGCAATCTGCCGGCGGATACGGTGCCAAACTCGCGAAGAGGGCTCGGCTTTCCCCCAACCGGACTGCAAGGCACGGGCAATCAGAAGATCCAGCGTATCCATTTGCACCGGCTCAGGTGAGTTCATATACCACGCTGCGCCTGGGCTGCCATTCCATCAGGGATTCTTTCAGTGCCTCCCGTGCATAATGAAGGCGGGACTTTACCGTTCCCTCCGGCACCTCCAGAATTTCGGCGATCTCCTTCAGGCTCAGCCCTTCCAGATAGAAAAGCACCACGACGACCTGTTGCGCCAGGGAGAGCCCCCTCACGGCTTCCCGGATCCGTTCCTGGAGTTCCTGATCCTCCACCTCCCGCTCCGGCATGGGGCGGAGGGAATGGAGCCACTGCTCTAATCCCTCCGAAAAACGGACCCATCGGCGGTGGTTCTGAATCCAGTCACAACTCAGGTTGACCGCCACCCGGTAAAGCCACGGCCCTACGGACCGGTCGGTGAAGAGGCGATCCGAATGGGTGAAGAGACGGACGAAACATTCTTGAAGGATGTCTTCCGCCGCTCCCCGATCCCGGGTGATGGCCAGAGCCGTGCGAAAAATCGGGGTCTTATACTCTTCGTACAGTTCGCCCAGCGCCTCTATATCCCCTCGGCGCAGGCGAAGGAGTCGCTCCCCATCCGAGGATGCCTGGGATGCAGACTGATTCGTATGTTGTTCCTTCATGTATACTGTTTAGAGGGTTGAAAGGTTCAATGGAATCGGAATGGTAACTGTTCCGCCAGGAAGAAGCCCTTCCTCTGGCCCATCTCCCGCGCTGTGGTAAGGGAGAGGGGTTTGCGGGGCGGCGGCTTTTGCCGCCGCCCCGCAAACCCCCATTTTCTCCCCTTTCCAAGGAGTCACTCTTTCTCTGACCCTTCCCTCTGCAACCGGGCCAGGAAAACCCTATCTTCCGGGGTCAGCCGGGCTCGCTCCAGCAGGTCCGGGCGGCGCTCCCAGGTGCGCCGCAGGGCCTGCTCCCGCCGCCAGCGGGCGATGGCAGCATGGTTCCCGGAAAGCAGTACTTCCGGCACCGCCCACCCCCGAAAAACCGCCGGGCGGGTGTAGTGGGGATATTCCAGCAGGCCCCAGGCGTATGAGTCCTCAAACGTGGCCCCCGGGTCCCCCAGGACGCCGGGCAGGAGGCGGGTGACCGCGTCTACGATCACCATTGCCGCCAGTTCCCCGCCGCTGAGGACATAGTCGCCGATGGAAATCTCGTCGGTGGCTAAATGTTCCCGCACCCGTTCGTCCACCCCTTCGTACCGCCCGCAGATGAGCATCAGGCGAGGGTAACGGGAAAGTTCCTTCGCCACCTCCTGGGTGAAGAGTCGCCCCTGCGGGCTGAGGAGGATGATGGGGACTCCTTTTTCGTCTCCCAGGATGGCCTCCACGGCGGCGAAGATGGGTTCCGGCTTCATCACCATCCCGCCCCCGCCTCCGTAGGGAGTGTCATCGGTGATGCGGTGACGCCCGGAGGCGTAGTCGCGGATATTGTGAAGGTGGACCGAAATCAGCCCCCGCTCCCGCGCCCGCTTGATGATGCTCTCCTCCAGCGGACCGGCAAACATTCCCGGGAAGAGGGTCAGCACGTCAAATCGCATAGTCGTAAAAATTATTGTAGCACAGATTGCAGGAGAGGGCAAATAAAGGGCGTGATGGGCTTGTGCAGCAATTCACCCTGCAGAGGAAAGGGGTGGGATGTGGGGTTTGTGGGGGCGGCTTCGCCGCCCCCACAAACCCCGCATTCTACTTGACTTCGCGGGCACGCTGCTCCCCGAAAGGGATTGGCTGCACAAGCCCGCGCTCTTACCTTATTAGCAGCCGACCTGCAGGGACGACGCATGTCGCCCCTACGCGCAGGCCGACGTCTGGCGCATACCCCCAGAGTAAGGGCGGGGATCATACCCGCAAACTCAAGAGGTAACTGTTCAGCCAGCGGTTGAAACCGCACCGGGGAGGGCACTTTGTGCCGGGCGACCGCCCGCGCGGTCGCCCGGGCAGCGTCCACGCCGGTGGACGCCCGGCTGCAAGCCCTGGAGGGGCGACTTCAATCGCCTGAACAGTTACCTCCAGAGAACAATGCCCGCTGGCGCGGCAGGCATACAGTGGTATAATCGTCCCACGGTTACAGACTATGAGAAACGTCGCCTTCGTCCTGCTGGTTCTCCTGCTGTTCCTGACCCTTCTGGGGGGAGCGGCGTTGGTCGCCGATCGCCGCGCCGCCACGCGCGGCATCCCGAAGGGACTTCCCGAACCCGTCGCCGATGCCGACGTCCCCCCCCTCTGCATTAACGCCAACCTGCACTCCCCCTCCCCCGCTCTGGACCCCGACCAGGCCCTGAATATCATTGCCGACGGCGGGTTCGCCTGGGTACAGCAATCTTTCCTGTGGGATCGGATAGAGCCTTCGCCGGAGGAGTACGACTGGGCCCCCTGGGACCGGATCGTGGACGGGGTCTCCGCGCGGGGGCTGCGCCTGATCGCGGTGCTGGAACGGGCGCCCGCCTGGGCCGGAACCCCGCCCCCTCCGGCCGACTTCGCCCGTTTCGCTGGCCTCTTCGCCGCCCGCTACGGCGACCGGATTGACCATTACCAGGTCTGGCACAACCCCAATCTGCGGGATGGCTGGGGGGCCCAGCCCAACCCCGCCGCCTACGCCGAACTCCTCCGCCAGGCTGCCGTCGCCATCCGCCAGGCCGACCCCGATGCCCGCATCCTCCTGGGAAGCCTCGCCCCCACGGTGGAGACGGGGCCGGACAATCTCTCCGAGCCCCGTTTTCTGGACGGCCTCTACGCCGCCAGGGCGGCCCCGTATTTTGATATCGTCACCGCCCAGGCCTACGGCTTCCACACCGGCCCGGACGACCGTCGGGTGGATGAAGGGGTGCTCAACTTCTCCCGCGTTGTCCTCATCCGGGAAGTGATGGAAACGTATGGAGACGGCGGGAAATCTCTCTGGATTTCCCACTTCGGCTGGAACTCCCTGCCGCCGGAGTGGGAGGACGTTCCCTCCATCTGGGGGACGGTGGACGCCGCCGCGCAGGCCGAGTACACCGTGGGCGCGCTGGAGCGGGCCCGCCGCGAGGGGCCCTGGCTGGGGGCGACGTGCCTGGCCCACCTCCAGCCCGACCTCACTCTGCCTGCCCCCGGCGACGGCACTCCCGACGCCCGCCGTCACTGGGGGTTCGCGCTGGTCGGGCCGGACGGTGTCCCCCGAACGCTCTCCCGCGCGGTGGCGGAGTGGGCCCGTCGGCCTGCCGCCAACGACCCCGGCTTCTGGACCCCCCTCTCCGGCACGGCCACCTGGGAGGGGCGGTGGGAAATCTCCGACCTGGGCGCCGACCCCTCCGAGCCGGGGGGCGACCGAGTCGTCATCCCCTTCTGGGGGACGGAGTTCGGCCTGCGGGTCCGCCGGGGCAACTACCGCGCCTACCTCTACGTCACCGTGGACGGCGCGCCCGCCAACCTGCTCCCGCGGGATGAGATGGGGCGGGCCTACGTTATCCTCACCTCTCCCGACTATCAGCCGCAGGAAGTCACCATACCGGTGGCAGGAGGACTGGCCCCCGGCCCCCACACCGCCGTCGTACTGACCGACCGGGGATGGGACCAGTGGCCGCTGGTTGGCTGGAGCGTGGGGTACCGGCCCGACGACCGGGCCTACCGCTATGCGCAGGCCGGGCTGGCTGCTCTGGCGCTGGGCGCGCTGGTCGGTCTGGTACTCCTGGGCCGACGGGCTGCCCCCAGCGCGCTGGGGCGGGGCCTGCGGACCCTCTGGCGGGGCCTCTCCGAGGGTGCGCAGATGCTCATCACCGCCGCCGCCACCCTCCTCCTCTGGGCCTCTGCCTGGATGACCTGGGGGACGGAGACGGCGACCGGCGCGTTTCGTCGCCTGGGCGACGGGGCCGGTCTGGCGGCGACCCTTGCCGCCGCGGGCCTCTTCTACTACTCCCCCTGGTTCTTGCTGACGGTCCTGGCGGCCCTGATCCTCTTCGCCTGCATCCTGATGCGCCCGGAGTTCGGGCTGGCCCTCATCGCCGCCCTGGCCCCCTTCTACACCTTCCCGCGCCACCTGCTGGATAAGGCCTTCTCCATGGCCGAAATCGTCACCCTGATGACCCTGGCCTCCTGGGGAATCCGCCAGGTCCGGCAGTGGCTGGCCCGCAAACGCCCCCCCTACCGACTACCCCCTACCGACTACCGACT
>CAKZOY010000229.1 GCA_937138275.1 uncultured Chloroflexota bacterium | reverse complement strand
TGGGGCCCGATCTCTTTCGGCTCACCAGGGGACCTCTTTCGGTCGGAAGCCGAATTGGGTAATACCATTTATACTTTACTTCACTGGCCTCACTCCATCCCCATCGCCAGCATCTGCGAGATGACCACCCGCTGAATCTGGCTCGTACCTTCCACAATTTGCAGGATTTTGGCGTCCCGCATCCATTTCTCCACCGGATACTCCCGCATGTAGCCGTAGCCGCCGAGAATCTGCACCGCGTCGGTAGTCACCCGCATCGCGATGTCGGCGGCGAAGGCTTTGGCCATGCTCGCCGTCACGTTGGCGGGCATCCGTTCGTCCACCATCCAGGCCGCCCGCCAGGCCAGAAGGCGGGCCGCGTCTATCTCCGTCGCCATGTCGGCCAGAAGGAAGCGGATGGCCTGCTTGGTGATGATGGGCTTGCCGAATTGCACCCGCTCGCGGGCGTACTGGAGGGCGTACTCGTAGGCGGCGCGGGCCACCCCCACCGCCATCGCTGCCACCATTGGACGGGTATGCTCAAAGGACTGCATCGCGATGTAGAAGCCCTGTCCTTCCTCGCCCAGCCGATTGTCCACGGGCACCCGCACGTCCTCTAAAATGACGTCGCCGGTGTGCGATGCCCGCATGCCCATCTTTTTCTCCTTCTTCCCTGCCGAAAGACCAGGCGTATCCTTCTCCACGATGAACGCCGTGATCCCCCGGTAGCCCAGACTCCGGTCCACTGTGGCGAAGATGACGTAGAGGTCGGCGATGCCGCCGTGGGTGATGAAGCGTTTCTGGCCGTTGAGGACGTAGTGGTCGCCCTGACGAATGGCGGTGGTGCGGATGGATGCCGCGTCCGACCCCGCCTCCGGTTCGGTCAGGGCGAAGGAGCCCAGATAGACGCCGTTGCAGAAGCGGGGGAGGTAGCGCTCTTTCTGCTCCGGCGTCCCGGCAATCATGATGGGGACGGCCGCCAGGCCCGCGCCGGCGATGGCGGTGGCGATACCCAGGCAGCCCCAGGCCAGTTCCTCGGCTACCAGGCAGGCGACCAGCGCGCTGGTCATCCCACCGCCCCCGTACTCCTCCGGATACTGGAACGAGGTCAGCCCGATCTGGGCGGCCTTCTCCAGCACGGCCCAGGGCATTTCTTCGGTCTCGTCGTAGTGGGCCGCCACGGGCCGAATCTCCTTTTCAGCGAACTCGTGGGCCAGCCGTCGGATGCGCTCCTGTTCTTCGGTCAGACGGAAGTCAATCATGGCAGCCTCCAAAGGTTTTTTGCAACGAATTGCACGAATTTCACGAATTTTACTAATTTCAAAATTAGTGCGACTCGCGAAATTCGTTGCGAAACAACCTCTGCGGACCCGGCGGTGAGTGAAGGGGCCTATCCCCTGGCACGGGCCTCCTCGCGCAGCATCCGCCGCAGCACCTTACCCACCAGCGTCTTGGGCAATTCGGCGCGGAATTCCACGTACTTGGGGACCTTGTACGCGGCCAGGCGTTCCTTGCAGAACTGGGTGACCTCATCCTCGGTCAGCGTAGCCCCTTCGCGGGGTACAATGTAGGCCTTGACCGCCTCCCCCCAGTACGGATCGGGAACCCCGACGATGGCGACCTCCCGCACCCCGGGATGCTGGTAGAGTACTTCCTCCACCTCGCGCGGGAAGACCTTTGCCCCGCCGCTGATGATCATGTCTTTTTTCCGGTCCACCACGTAGAAGAAACCCCGCTCGTCCATATAGCCGATGTCGCCCGTATGGAGCCAGCCATCTCGCAGGACGTTCGCCGTCTCGGTGGGCATCCGCCAGTAGCCCCGCATCACCTGCGGGCCCCGGACGATGATCTCCCCCTCCTGCCCCGGGGGCAGGTCCTGCTGACCGGTCTCCACGTCCACGATGCGCGCGTCGGTATTGGGGACGGGCAGGCCGGTGCTGCGCAGCGGCGTCTCCCCGACCAGCGGGGTCAGGTGGGTGACCGGGGAGGCCTCCGTCATGCCGTAACCCTGAACCATGCGACAACCGGAAAGACGCTCAAACTCCTGCTGGACTTCGGCGGGCAGGGGCGCGGCGCCGCTCAGGCAGAAGCGCAGGGAACTCAGGTCGTACTTCTTCCGGTCGGGGTGATGGTTGATGGCGATGTACATCGTCGGCACGCCGGGGAACAGGGTGGGGCGGAGACGGTGGATGGTCTTCAGGACTTCGTTGACGTCCCAACGGGGGAGCAGGATCATCGTCGCGCCCAGCAGGATCGCCAGGTGCAGGCAGGCGGCGATGCCGTAGAGGTGAAAGAAGGGCAGGACGCAGAGGATGCTCTCCTGCCCCTCCCGGATCACTGCCTGAATCCATGCCCGCGCCTGGGTGATGTTGGCGACCAGGTTGTGGTGGGTGAGCATCGCCCCTTTCGGGACGCCCGTCGTGCCGCCGGTATACTGCAGAAGGGCCAGGTCTTCCGGCTCCACTGTCACTGAAGGCGGCGTCGGGGGGGCCTGGCGTATCAGTTCGGTCCAGCGGTAATCCCCCGGTGCGATGGGGACGCGGTCGCCGGCCTTGCGTTCCCGCAGGAGCGCGTAGAGCCAGCGGGTCGGCACGCCCATGTACTCCCTGATGGTGGTGACGATGACCCGGCGCAGGGGCGTCTCCCCGCGGGCGGCCTGCACCCGGGGGTAGAAGCGGGAGAGGGTGATAATCGTCTCTGCTCCCGCATCGTTCAGTTGGTAGGCGATCTCCTTCGGAGTATAGAGAGGGTTGACCGGGGTGACGACGGCACCCGCCTTCCAGGCCCCGAAGTAGGCAATGATGAACTGGGGACAGTTGGGCAGCAGGAGCGCCACGCGGTCGCCCGGACGAACCCCGAGGCCGATCAGCGCGTTGGCGAAGCGGTGGACGAGGTCGCGCAGTTCCCGATACGGGACCCGGTAGCCGTAGAAGAGGACGGCGACGTTCTGGGGGTAGTCGGTGACGGTACGGTCAAACAGGGCGGTGACGGGGACGTCGGGAATTTCTATCTCGTGCGGCACACCGGCGTCGTACTGTGCCAGCCATGGCCGTTCCATCTTTCCCCCCTTTCTAGCAAATGGTTGGGTTTCTGTAACTGTGCGGCAGACTATTGCGCGTAGCGGATTGCCAGCGCTTCCAGCGCCGGGAGCGATATCCGGGCGATCCGGATGTCCGAAGGGGCGACCATCCCCAGAATCCACGGGTAGTCCCGCCGGATGTCGCTGGTGTAGTAACTGACGTACAACGTATCCCCGCGCACCACTGCACCGGCATAGGAGGTGTCCCCGGCGCTGGGGAGGTCGGTCAGCCAGAAGAGGTCGTTTTCGGTGACCAGGAACAGGGAGGTGCGCTTGCGGCTGAAGATGCTCCCCAGTTCCGTGAATAGGCGCCGGGGTTCGGGCTGATACCGCCCCACCGCGTAGACCCGTCCGTTGTACGAGAAGAGGGCCGGCCCGTCCAGGCGGGTGGTGAAGGATTGGGTGGTCGTCCATTCCTGGAAGGGTGGGGGAGCCACACTGATGAGCGTCCCTGCCTCGTTGTCCCCGAAGTAACTGCCGCTTGCTTCCATCCGGCCGGTGGAGAGCATCCGACCGTCGGGCAGGAACTCTATGTCGGTCTCGTCCACCCGGCCGGCCTGATGGATGGGGGAGACGACCGACCAGTTCTCGCCGTCGGTGGAGGAGAGCAGAATGGCCCGCCCGTGGCCGTGCCAGTAGGCCGGAACATACCAGGTCTGGCCATCTATGGTCTTCGGTCGCCAGAAGAGCCAGCCGTCGGGCTGGACGTCCCGGAACGGCCTCCACTGGCGGCCATCCTCACTCACCGAGACGACCGTTGCGTACGGCTCGGCGGTGAAGGCAACGTTTTTCAGGGCGTAGAGGAAGAGACGGTTGCCGATGATGGCGAATTTGGGGTCGCGGATGTCCTCGCCGGGTATCCCCAGTTCAGCTAATCGCTCCCACCGTCGCGCGTCGGGCGACCGCCACACGATCAGGCGGCACTTCTCGCTGGCGAAGTGCCAGGGCGATGAGGCGTGGACCAGATAGAAGGCATCCTGCCAGTAGATGAGGTCGGTGTTGGAGTTGTGGGTGCCATCCTGCACCACTGCCCACGATTCGGTAACGATCTCGCCCCGCACAACGGCGCGGTTGGGTCGGAGAAACCAGACCAGGAGCAGCAGGCCGATGGTCAGCAGGAGCAGGGCGAGAACCATTCCCAGGCCCCTGAGAACGTGGAGGAGAACCTTTTTCATAGAGAGCCTTTCTGTAAGAGGATGGACGGCCCGACGAGGTCGGGCGCTTACTCGTTTTTATGGGCGACGACCCCCTGCAGCGCCAGGTCTACGAGAATCGCAGCGACCTCCTGAGCGGATAGGGCCCCCTGGGGCGAGAACCACTGATGGGTCCAGTTGAGCATCCCCAGGAATCCCAGTATGGCCATTTTCACGTTGACGGGCCGGAAATCGCCGGACGCGATACCGTCTTCCAGAATGCGCATCAGAATGTCCTCGTAGTGGCGGCGGAGAGATAACACCTTCCGGAGGCGTTCGGGGGGCAGGGTACGGTATTCGCGCAGGTAGACAGAGACCAGGTCCAGATGCTCCATCACGGTGACGGCGTGGGTCTCTAAGGCAAGGCGCAGTTTCTCCACCGGAGGGAGGTTGGAAGTGTAGATGGCGTCAATTTGAGCGCTCAGGAGGCGACTGCCCCGTTCCAGCAGACGGTAGAGAAGGTCCTCTTTGCCGGAGAAGTAGTAGTAGAGGCTGGCCTTCTGGAGGCCGAGCGCGTCGGCCAGGTCCTGCATAGAGGTGTTGTGGAAGCCCTTCTCCCGGAAGAGGCGGACAGCGGTTTCCAGGATTTCTTCTTCCCGTGCGGCGCGACGATGGCTCATCCGGTTCCTTCCCTGGCTGGCGAGGAACTTACTGAACGTTCGGTAAAATTATACTCCGTATCCCGGCGGTTGTCAACAGAATTTCTATCGCATTTCTAATCTTCCTCTGGCGGAATTCTAATACATTTGTGGCATGATATAAGCGCACTTCGGTGATGAAATGAATCCTGATGGGAAGGAGGTGATGAGCGATGTCGCTGATTCGTTGGGAACCGTTCCGGGATTTGATCAGCCTGCGCGAGGCGATGGATCAGCTCTTTGAGGAGTCCTTTGTGCGTCCCTGGGGCACGCTCACCCGCTGGGAGGGCCCGGCCGTGGACATGTATGAGACGGATAACGCGGTGGTCGTGAAGGCCGCCATCCCGGGGGTGGGCCCGAAGGACGTGGAGATCAGCGTCACCGGCGACACGCTGACCATTCGGGGTGAGGTCAAGAAGGAAGAGAAGGTAAAGGAGGAGAACTACATCCGGCGCGAGCGGTACTACGGCTCCTTCTGCCGCTCCTTCCTCCTGCCCACCAAGGTCGTCGCCGATGACGCCGAGGCGGTTTTTGAGCATGGGGTGCTCACCCTGACGCTGCCCAAGGCCGAAGAGGTCAAGCCGAAGACCATCAAGGTGAAGGCGAAGAAGTAAAACGTGAAACGTAAAACGTGAAACGTGAAACGTAAGGGGGGCGGGGTTGGGTAGCCGCCCCCCACGACCAATCCAGGCTACAGGAGGTGTGCGATGACATTTATGGCCCCGTTCCGGGAAATCATGAGTTTGCGGGAAGCGATGGACCGGTTGTTTGAAGAGTCTTTCGTCCGCCCGTGGGTGACGTGGCGGCGCGGCACGCCGGAGGAGCCGCTGCGGCTCCCGCTGGACGTGTATACGACGCCCGATGAGATTGTCGTGGTCGCCTCGGTGCCCGGCCTGCTGCCCGAAGAGGTGGATATCTCCATCCAGGGCGATACGCTGACCATCCGGGGCGAACTCCGCCCGCCGCTGGACAACGTGGAGTATCTCTTCCAGGAGCGGCCCTACGGTCCCTTCGCCCGCTCGCTGGTGCTGAATGTACCCGTGGATGTGGAGAAGGCGGAGGCGACCTTTGAGAACGGCGTGTTGACCCTCACGTTGCCCAAGGCGGAGGAAATCCGGCCCAAGACCATCAAGGTGAAGACGAAATAGTTGAGGGAATAGCAACTATTTTTCAACCGCAGAGGGCGCAGAGGCCACAGAGGAGGAGAAAATCTCTGCGAACTCCGCGCTCTCTACGATGAATCGCCAGCAACTGGGGTTAGCGAAAAGCGGGGGGCCAGGCAATGGGAGTGCCTGGCCCTTCGTTCGTTTTTTGTGACCGGAAACAGCGATTGAAGTCGCCCCTGGGGGACTTCTGAAAAGGCCGCTGGCAGGGCAAAAGCCAACGGGCTGTTGAATCTCGTAAAGTCGTATCACCGCCTTCCGGCGAAGTCTCAAAAAGTCATACTACAGGTAGCAGGCAGCAG
>CAKZOY010000228.1 GCA_937138275.1 uncultured Chloroflexota bacterium | reverse complement strand
GATTTTGTTCTCCCCTCTACCCGCATCGGGCCCGCTGCGAAAGGAGGTGATGCCGCAAGGGGATGGCGAAACGGTTCTCCGCGAAGTGATGCCTCCTTATTCTCCTTTTTCCAATTGCCCGAAGGAGGAGTCCCATGTCCCGTAGAATTCGTGCCTGGTCTTTACTGAGCATCGTCATGGTCGTGGCGATGCTTCTGACCGCCTGCGCCAGACCGACGCCCACCGCCCCCCCGGCAGAGAGGAAACTGGAAATCTTCTCCTGGTGGACGACCGGTGGCGAGGCTGCAGGCCTCCTGAAACTCTTTGAACTCTACAACAAGAAGTTCCCCGATGTGGAGATCATCAACGCCACGGTGGCCGGTGGGGCCGGCTTTGAGGCCAAGCCCGCCCTCAAGGCCCGCATGCTGGGCGGCGACCCGCCCGACTCCTTCCAGGTGCATATGGGGCGCGAACTCATTGACACCTGGGTGACCACCGGCTACATGGAGCCGCTGGATGACCTCTTCAAGCAGGAGGGCTGGGAGACCGTTTTCCCCAAGGGCGTGCTGGAGATCGTCTCCTACGACGGTCACTACTGGTCCGTGCCGGTCAACATCCACCGCTCCAACGTCCTCTGGTACAACAAGAAGGTCTTTGAGGCCAACGGCTGGAAGCCCCCGGAGACCTTTGACGAGTTCTTCGCCCTGGCGGAGCAGATGAAGGCCAAGGGGATCACCCCGCTGGCCCTGGGCGATGTGGGCATCTGGGCTTCCACCCACCTCTTTGAGGTCGTCCTGGCCGGGACGATGGGCGCGGAGAAGTACAAGGGGCTCTGGACCGGCCAGACCGACTGGAACGGTCCGGAGGTCAAGAAGGCCCTGGAGACCATGGCGAAGATGCTGGACTACGTCAACCCCGACCACTCCGCCCTCTCCTGGGACCAGGCCAACGACCTGGTTATCCAGGGTAAGGCCGGGATGACCATCATGGGCGACTGGGTGGATGCCGATAACCTGGCGAAGGGCTTCGCCGATTCCGGCTGGGCCTCCCCGCCGGGGACGAAGGGCATCTTCATTGCCCTCTCCGACACCTTCGGCCTGCCCAAGGGCGCCCCGCATCGGGAGCAGACGATTGAGTGGCTGCGGCTAGTGGGCTCCAAAGAGGGCCAGGAGGCCTTCAACCCGCTGAAGGGCTCCATCTGCGCCCGCAACGACTGCGACCCGAAACTCTTCGGGCCCTACCTCCAGACCGCGATGCAGGACTGGCAGAAGGATACCATCGCGCCCAGCCTCGCCCACGGCGCCGCGGCCTCCGAGTCCTGGGTGACGATGATCAACGACGTAATGACCGCCTTCGTCACCGACCGGGATGTAGCCAAAGCGCAGGCTGGCCTGGCGCAGGCCTGCAAAGATGCCGGGGTGTGCAAGTAACCCCCTCTCCGACTACAGGAACGGCAAGGCAGCCCGTGGGAGGGCTGCCTTGCCCTAA
>CAKZOY010000227.1 GCA_937138275.1 uncultured Chloroflexota bacterium | reverse complement strand
CAGGCACGAAGCGGAGCGGAGTGCCGTCGGCAAGCGCATCGCCGCGCTGGTCGCAAACCCCCTGCTCCTCCCCTGGCTCTGGGCCACAGGCTACTTCCTCTACCAGGGTACCCAGTGGGTCAAGTCCGTCCGCTACCTTCTGCCCGTCTATCCGGCCTTCGTCCTGCTGGCGGCCTGGTTGCTGTACCGCGTAGCCTTCCAGCCCGCCGATACCTCCCCGGCGCCCCGTCCTTCCGAAACCGGGGCTTCCGAACCGTCCGGCAGTCCGGACCCGACCGTCTCCCCGAAGCCCGGCGGTGAAATCCTTCGCAGGCAGCGATGGACGGGAATCGGCCGGGTGGCCTTTTTCATCCTGGTTGTCGGCGGGACATTGCTCTGGGCGCTGTCGTTCACCTCGGTCTACCGGCGATCCCATACCCGCATCGCCGCGTCCCGCTGGATTTTCCAGAACATTCCCGTGGGCTCCGTCCTGGCGACGGAGCACTGGGACTGGGCACCCCCGCTGCGGGTGGACGGCAAAGACCCCTTCGGCGGGATGTACCGCGGCCTCTCCACCAGTTCCGACGGTACTCTCCAGTTGTACCATAACGACACCCTGGAGAAACGGGAATCGCTGTTGAAGTGGCTGGACGAAGCGGATTACATTATCATCGGCTCCAACCGTCTTTACGCCTCCATCGTCCGTCTGCCCACCCGCTACCCGTTGACCATCGCCTACTATCGGGCGCTCTTCCGCGGCGAGTTGGGCTTTGAGTTGATTGCCGACTTCACATCCTACCCGGCCCTGGGACCCTTCCAGTTCCCGGACACGGAAGAGCCGTTCCCGGTTCCCCAGGCCCGATACCAGTACCGGGCGGCGCCCATTTCGGTGCTCCTGCCCCCGGCGGAGGAGACCTTCAGCGTCTATGACCATCCGCGGGTTCTGATCTTCCGCAAGACCGAATCCTACTCCCGCGCCCGCGCCGAGGCGGTCCTGCCCCCCTCGTTGCTGGATCACGTCATCTGGGTGACGCCGAAGCAGGAGACGCTTCGCCTGTGGCGGCGGTTTTTCCCGTTCCTGGACCTTTTTCAGGGGCCATCAACGGGGGCGCGACGGCCGCTCCTGGACGCTCAAACCTGGGCCGAACAGCGGGCTGGCGGGACCTGGTCGGCGATGTTTGACCGCGCCAGTCCCCTCAACCGTTCGTCGTTCCTGGCCGCGGCCTTCTGGTATCTGACGGTCGCCGCGCTGGGGTGGCTGGTCTTCCCCCTGGTCTGGGTGGCCCTGCCGCGCCTGACCGATCGCGGCTACGGACTGACCCGCCTGCTGGGACTGCTCCTGGTCTCCTACCTGACCTGGCTGGGGGCCAGTTTGCGGATTCTTCCGAACACTCGCGGGACGATCGCCCTCGCCGTCCTCCTGACCGGACTGGCAGGCGCGGCGGTCGCCTGGCGACGGTGGGGGCCGTTGCGGGATTTTCTCTGCCGATCCCGCACCCTGATTCTGGTCTATGAGGGGCTGTTTCTGGTTCTCTTCGGTTTTTGGGCCTGGGTGCGGGCCCTGAACCCCGACCTCTGGCATCCAGTGGTGGGCGGCGAAAAGCCGATGGACTTCGCCTACCTGAACGCGGTCATCAAATCCACCTGGTTTCCGCCCTACAACCCGTGGTTTGCCGGAGGGTTCATCAACTACTACTATTTCGGTTTCGTCCTGGTGGGGACGCTGGCGAAACTGACCGGGATTATGCCCTCGGTGGCGTACAACCTGGCGCTGGCCCTTTTCTATGCGCTGACCGGCGGAGCGGCGTTCTGCGTGGCCTTCAACCTGACCGCTGGTAGTCCGGCACGGAGCG
>CAKZOY010000226.1 GCA_937138275.1 uncultured Chloroflexota bacterium | reverse complement strand
TTGCTCTTCTCTGGCTACTTGCTTTGGTGTATCTCTCTCTCACCAGTTATACGATGATTCAGGCCCGGTACGTCCAGAACCTCCGGGAGCAATTGATCCAACTGCAGATTGACAACGCCGTCCTGGAACAGCAAATCGGGGAGGCCCAGCGCGACCTGTTGCAGCGGGTCGTCGGGATGGGTTTTGTCCCTGCCCTTGTGGAGTTCGTGAGTCCCTGAGATGTCCGTTCATCTGCATCTCCGGTTGAGGTTTCTGACCCTGCTTCTGGTGCCCCTGGCCCTGCTTCTGCTCTGGCGTCTGGTGGACATCCAGGTTGTGCAGGGAGGCGATTTCCGCCAGCGGGCCGCCCGGGAACGGGTGCGCGCTCTGACCCTCGCTGAGTCCCCGCGCGGTTCTATCTCCGATGTCCACGGATTCCCTCTGGCTTTCAGCGAGCCCCGGTACCGCATCGTGGTCAGCCCACCACACGTCAAGGATGTGGGCAGGGCCGCAGAGGCGTTATCCTCCATCCTGCAGATTCCTGCTCCGACCATTTCGGCGACCATTGCCTCTTCATCGGAAGGAGTGATCCTCGCCCCCTACGCTTCCCTGGAGCAGGGAGAACAGGTGATGAAACTGTCCATGACCGGTGTATCTGCGCGACTGTGCTGGTTGCGCCGTTACCCCTATGGCTCTCTTCTTGCTCCCGTCCTGGGCTTCGCCGCTTACGGTGGGGAGGGTTTCTACGGGCTGGAAGGGTACTATGATCGGGTTCTACGTCCCGTGACGGTGGAGGTGGTGAAAGAAGCGGACCCCTCGGGGCAGCAGCCGTTGCCTCAAGAGGAAGGAGAGATACCCTCCCCGCAGAGGGGAAACCACCTGGTGCTGATGCTGGACATCGCCATCCAGATGGCAGCGGAGGAGGAACTGGCCCGCGCCCTTTCGGAGTTCGGGGCCGAAAGCGGCCTGGTCATCGTGATGGACCCCCGCACCGGGGCGATTCTGGCGATGGCCGCGCAGCCGTCCTTTGATCCCAATACCTATCAGCAGTACCTGGATGAGGACCGGGAGGAGGTTTTCCTGAATCCGGCCGTCAACGCGCAGTATGAGCCCGGGTCGGTCTTCAAGATTGTCACCCTGGCCGCGGCGCTGGATAGCGGCGCGGTGGGGCTCCAGGAGACCTACGTGGATACCGGTCAGATAGAAGTGGGGGGAGCGCTGATCCGGAATTGGGACCGCAAAGCCTATGGGCAGCAGGACCTGGTCGGGATTATAGGCCATTCGCTGAACGTGGGGGCTGCGTGGCTGGCGGTGAAGACCGGCCCAGCGACCTTCTACCGCTATGTGCGGGGATTCGGATTTGGACAACCCACCGGGGTGGACCTGCAGGGAGAGGTGGGCGGAACGGTACACATCCCGGGGGAGCCCGACTGGTACGATTCCTACCTGGGGACCAATTCGTACGGGCAGGGGATCGCGGTGACGCCGTTGCAGATGGCCGCGGCGGTGGCGGCGGTGGCGAATGAGGGGCGCCTGATGCGGCCCTATCTGGTGGTCCGGCAGGTCCGGCCCGACGGGTCGGTGCTGGAGTCCCGCCCCGTCGTCCGGGGGCAGCCCATCTCCCCGGAGACGGCCCGCGCGGTGACGGAGATTCTGGCCCAGGCCGTGGAGCGGGAACTCCCTCAGGCGACCGTGCCGGGGTATCGGATCGCGGGCAAGACCGGCACGGCCCAGATTCCCGTCCCCGGCGGGTACGCCCCTCGGGGGACGATTGTATCCTTTGTGGGGTTTGGGCCGGTGGAGGAGCCGCAGGTGCTGATCCTGACGCGCCTGGACCGCCCCACCACTTCCCAGTGGGCTTCCCAGACGGCCGCCGTGCTCTTCCAGCGCGTCGCCGCGCGGGTTTTCCCGATAGTTTTAAGCCACGGATTACACGGATTACACGGA
>CAKZOY010000225.1 GCA_937138275.1 uncultured Chloroflexota bacterium | reverse complement strand
GAGCGCCCGACGGGTCCGCCGGGAAGAGTGGGAGCAGTGGGCGGCCGAACGGGCGGCGCGAGAGCAGGCCCCCGAGGCCATCTCCGCCCCCGAATCCTTCCCCGCTCCGGTGGAAGAATCTTTCCCGGAGGAGGCCCTTGCGCCAGAACCCGTACCGACACCGGTGGAAGATGCTCCGGCGGAAATGACCGCGGAGGATTAATCCATCCCGCGCAGTCCCGCCGCAAAAGGACGGTCTATGGGGAAACGAGAAGACAAAGTGGAGATTGAGGGCACGGTTATAGAAACCCTGCCCGGCACCCAATTCAAGGTCAAACTGGATACCGGCCATGAGGTACTGGCCTACCTCTCGGGCCGGATGCGCAAGTACTACATCCGCATCCTTCTGGGCGACCGGGTGCGGGTGGAACTCTCCCCGTATGACCTGACCCGGGGGCGGATTGTCTACCGCTTCAAGCGTCCGGAGGAAGCGGAACTGGAAGAATAGACCTGTCCCATCCGGTTGCGCCCTACGGTGGACCGGAAAGCCACGGGCTTCTCCCGTCCGGAGAAGTCCGCCGTTGTACGAACTTCGGAGAAAAGGGGATTTTTGTTGTGGACGAGATGTCGCCTGCAACAAAAATCCTCTTTTTCCTCAATAGCTCCCTGAAACCCGCCTGGAGGCACAATGGGCGACCATATCCTCGCTATAGATGTCGGCACGCAATCGGTACGGGCACTCCTCTTTGACCCCCACGGGAACCTCGTCCACAAAGTCCGCGTCCCCATAGAGCCCTACGTCTCCCCGCAGCCCGGCTGGGCCGAACAGAACCCCGATTACTTCTGGGAGAATCTCTGCACGGCATGCCGCCGCCTCTGGCAGGAATCCCCCGTCCCCAAAGAGGCGATCGCCGGGGTGGCTATGACGGCCCAGCGGGCGACGATGGTCAACGTGGACCGATATGGTCGCCCCTTGCGCCCGGCGATCGTCTGGCTGGACCAGCGCCGCACGGAGGGGCTGCCGCCCATCGGCGGCCTCTGGGGGCTGGCTTTTCGTCTCATTGGCCTGACCGACACCGTTGCGTATTTCCAGGCCGAGACCGAGGCGAACTGGCTGCGCACGTACCAGCCCGAAATCTGGCAGAACACCCACAAATACCTCTTTCTCTCCGGCTATCTCACCTATCGCCTGGTTGGACAATTTGTAGATTCGGTCGGCTGCCAGGTAGGGTACGTCCCCTTTGACTACAAGCGACTTACCTGGGCCCGGAAGTGGGACTGGAAATGGCAGGTGGTGCCGATGGATGAGCGCATCCTGCCCGACCTGATCCCGCCCGCCCAGGAGTTGGGCCGGATCACCCCCCAGGCGTCCGAGGAGACGGGCATCCCGGCAGGCCTCCCCCTCATCGCCGCCGCGGCCGACAAGGCCTGCGAAGTGCTGGGGGCGGGGGCGCTGGAACCGGAGGTCGCCTGCCT
This sequence comes from uncultured Chloroflexota bacterium, assembly GCA_937138275.1. Classification (GTDB taxonomy): domain Bacteria; phylum Chloroflexota; class Anaerolineae; order B4-G1; family DUEL01; genus SpSt-77. The sequence continues at coordinate 7,307 of CAKZOY010000225.1, read as the reverse complement.
CTCCTACGGCACGACTGCAACGGTCAACACCACCAGCCGCCGCTATGTGGAGGTCATCCCCCTCCTCCCGCCCTACCCCAGCGCGGTACCGGGCGCCTACAACCTGGAGGTGCAGATTTACCGCGGCTACTGGATGGTCAGCTGGTTCCGGCGGGAGTTCGGCCTGCGGGAGGAACAGATCGCCCATGAGCGGGGGTGTGCGCCGGAGGAACTCTTTGACGAACTGGTGGAGGCGGTCCCGCCCGGCTCTATGGGCCTGACCCTGCAGCCCTACTGGTCGCCCGGCCTGCGTCGCCCCGGTCCGGAGGCCAAGGGGGCCATCATCGGCTTCGGCGATGTCCATACCCGCGCCCATATCTACCGGGCCATCCTGGAGGGGTTGGCCTACGCCCTGCGCGAGGGGCTGGAGTGGACGCAGAAGCGGCTGGGGGTGCGGACGCGGGAAATCCGGGTTTCGGGCGGCGGCTCCCAGTCGGACGCGGCGATGCAGATTACTGCCGACATCTTCAACCTGCCCGCCTCCCGCCCCCATATCTACGAGACGGCGGGCCTGGGCGCGGCGATAGACGCCGCCGTCGGCCTGGGTTTGCATCCGGATTTCGCCACCGCGGTGCGGGAGATGACGCGCGTCAGCCAGACCTTCCACCCCCGCCCGGAGGTGCGCGATATGTACGACGCGCTCTACCAGCGGGTCTACCGGCGAATATACCGGCAACTGCGCCCCCTCTACGAAGAAATCCGCCGCATCACCAACTACCCGCCGCGGTAGGGTTTTTACCACAAGAGCACGAAGGACGACACAAAGGGTGCGAAGAAATCTTTTTAATCTTTGTGCCCTTTGTGGTGAACAAATTCGTGGTTTAAGAAAATGGAAATCGGGATTGTCCGCCAAATAGAAATTGAAGACGAACTTCAGCAGGCGTATTTGAGTTACGCCATGAGCGTCATCGTGGCGCGGGCCCTGCCCGACGTCCGCGATGGCCTCAAGCCCGTCCAGCGGCGCATCCTCTACGCCATGCACGAACTGGGCCTGGCCCCTAATGCCCCCTACAAAAAGTCCGCCCGCATTGTCGGCGAGGTCCTGGGCAAATATCACCCCCACGGCGACGCCGCCGTCTACGAAGCGATGGCCCGGATGGCCCAGGACTTCTCTATGCGCTATCCGCTGGTGGACGGGCAGGGGAACTTCGGTTCGGTGGACGGGGATAGCCCTGCCGCGATGCGCTACACCGAGGCCCGTCTGACCCCTATCGCCACCGAGATGCTGGCGGATATCCAGAAGGATACGGTGGACTTCGTTCCCAACTTTGACGACACGCTGCGGGAGCCCGCCATCCTTCCCGCCGCCATCCCCAACCTGCTGGTCAATGGCTCGTCGGGCATTGCCGTCGGGATGGCGACCTCCATCCCGCCCCACAACCTGGGCGAGGTCTGCGACGCGCTGGCCTACCTGCTGGACAACTGGAAGCGGGTGGACGACATTGGCGTGGAGGACCTGATGCGCTTCATCCAGGGACCCGACTTCCCCACCGGCGGCGTGGTCTATCGGGAGACGGCAGAGGGGGAGGACGCGCTGGCCGCCGCCTACGGCACCGGCCGGGGACGGGTCACCGTCCGCGCCCGCGTGCATATGGAGATGGACCGCGCCCGCCAGCGGCTGGTCGTCACCGAAATCCCCTACCAGGTCAACAAGAGCAGTCTGGTGGAACGGATTGCCGAACTGGCCCGCGAGGGCCGTCTGGAGGGGATCGCCGACCTGCGGGACGAGTCGGACCGGCACGGGATTCGGATTGTCATAGAACTGGCCCGCGGCGCGGAGCCGGAGGCCGTCCTGGCCGACCTGTTCCGCCACACCCCCCTGGAGACCACTTTCAGCATCATCCTGCTGGCGCTGGTGGACGGGGAGCCCCGTCTGCTGACGCTGAAAAAGGCCCTGCTCCTCTACCTGGAACACCGGCAGGAGATCGTCACCCGGCGCAGCCGCTACGACCTGGAGCGAGCGAAGGAACGGGCCCACATCCTGGAGGGGCTCCTGGTCGCACTGGACAACCTGGACGAAGTCATAGACATCATCCGCCGCTCGCGGACGACGGAGACGGCGCGCACGAACCTGATGCGCCGGTTTAAACTGACGGAAATCCAGGCCCAGGCGATCCTGGATATGCCCCTGAAGCGGCTGGCCGCGCTGGAACGGCAGAAAATCCAGGAAGAGTACAAAGAGAAACAGCAGCAGATTCGCTATCTGACCGCGCTCCTGAAGAGTCCGACGAAAATCCGGGAAGTGGTTCGGGAAGAACTGCAGGCGGTCCAGCAGAAGTACGCCGACGGGCGCCGCACCGAGATCGCCGGTGCCCGCGCGGCGGCCCTCACCGCCGAGGCGTTGATCCCCGATATCCCCGTCTGGGTCGCAATAACGGAAGATGGGCGGGTCGCCCGCGCCGCCGATGAGGGGCAAGTGCCCTCTCTGCCCGCCAAACTGGAAAAAGCCGCCCTGCCGGTGGCCCTGCTGCGCGCGTCCACGCGGGACATCCTTTACGTCTTCGCCGCCGACGGGCGGTTCGCGGCCTACCCCATCCACCAACTACCGGAGGGGGTGGTCTGGGAAGGGAGCGGTCGGCCGATCAGCGACCTGGTCCAGGGGGTCGGCTCCCTCTCCGTAGCCGCCGCGCTGACGATGCCCCAGGGAGGACTTCCGGCTGGGGGCTACCTCTTCCTCGCTACCCGTCAGGGGATGGTCAAGCGGGTCGCCGCGGCGGACCTCCCCGCCGTCGGAGCGGGGGTCGTCATCGGCGTGGCGGAGGGGGACCGGGTGGTCGGCGCGGCCTGGACGACGGGGGAGGACGAGGTTATCCTGGCAACCCGCGCCGGTCAGGCCATCCGCTTCCGGGAGGAGGAGGTCCGCCCAATGGGACTCCCGGCGGCGGGCGTCCTGGGCGTCAAACTGGCCGAGGGGGAGGACGGGGTGGTTGCCCTGGGCGTGGTCCAGCCGAAGGGGGAACTGGTCGTGGTGGCGGAGGACGGGAAAGGGAAGCGCACCCCGCTGAAGGAGTACCCCCTGCAGGGCCGCTACGGGAAGGGGGTGATCACCGCGCGCTTTGCGTCGGCGGAGGTGGGGCTGGCGGCGGCTGTTGTCGTCTCCGGCGACATCCCCCTGCTCCTGCTCACCGACGCCGGAGCGACGAAGGCCCTTCGCGTTCGCTCCGTCCCCAGGATGGATCGCCCCGCCCAGGGGCGCTCGCTCATCACCCTGCGCAAGAAGGAGCGGGTGAGGAGAATGCTGGTGCTGTAACGGGTTTTCGGGGCGGCGGCGAAGCCGCCGCCCCGAAAACCCGCATCCTTTACATCCCGGAGGTTACCTGTGCAGCGCATCTTCTACCCCCAGAGCATCGTCGTCATCGGCGTCTCGGAGAAACCCGACAACCTGGCCCGCGCCATCGTCGCCAACCTGCGCAACTTCGGTTATGCCGGTGACCTCTATGCCGTGGGGCGGGAACGGGGGGAAGTCTTCGGCATCCCCATCGTCCCGTCCCTGGACGAAGTGCCCGACGGCCTGGACCTCGCCGTCATCCTCGTCCCCGCCCCTATCGTCCCCGGCCTGATGGAACAGTGCGGCCGTAAGGGCATCCTGCGGGTCGTCATTGAGTCCGGCGGCTTTTCCGAATTTTCGGAAGAGGGCCGCCGTCTGGAGGAACAACTCAAGGAAATCGCCCGTCGCTGGGGCATCCGATTCGTCGGCCCCAACTGCATCAGCGTCGTCAATCTGGACGCGCGGGTCTGCCTGCCCTTCGCCCCTATCCGCCCCGATACGCTCCGCTTTGGCCCCGTTTCGGTGGTCGCCCAGAGCGGCGGCGTCTCCATCACCTACGCGGGGATGTTCTCCGCCGTCGGGTTGGGGGTTAACAAGGTCGTCAGTATCGGCAACAAGGCCGACCTGGACGAGGCGGACTACCTGGCCTACCTGCTGGAGGACCCCGGTACCCGCATGGTCTGCATGTACCTGGAGTCGGTGGACGACGGGAGGGGGCTGATGGAACTGGCCCGACGGTCGGAGAAGCCCATCATCGTGCACAAGGCTAACCGGGGCGCAGCGGGGGAGAGCATCGCCCGCTCCCACACCGCCGCGCTGGCCAACGACGACCGCATCGTCGGCGCGGCGTTCCGTCAGGCGGGCATCCTGCGCGCCGACTCGTTCCGGGACGCGGTCGCCGTCGCCCAGGGGCTGACCCTCCCGCCCGTCAAAGGGGATAATCTGGTCGTCATCTCCCGCTCCGGAGGACACGCCGTCATCGCCGCCGATACGGTGGAAAAGTACGGCTTCCGTCTGGCCCCGCTGCCGGAGGATTTCGTCCGCGCCGTTCGGGCCCTCTTCCGCGCCGACGTGATTGCGCCGACCAACCCCCTGGACCTGGGGGTCATTTTTGACTTTGACCTCTACGCCCGCATTGTGGAGCAGGTGCTCCGGATGCTGAAGCCCGACGCCGTACTCCTGGTCAACACCTACAGCCACACCGAAGTGGAGGGGGCCAACCGACTGGCGGAGCAGGTGGACGCCATCGTTCGGGAGACGGGGATGCCGGTGGCCTTCTGCGCGTACGGGGAGGGCGGGGCGGCCCGTGCCCTGCTGGGAAAACTTTCCATTCCCATCTTTCTGGATATAGAAGACGCCGTGCGCGGGCTGGCAGCATCGCGGGAGTGGTACCGCTGGCGGGCGCGCCGGGAGGGCGCGGCCGTTTGGGCGGACCAGGCACCCTTCGGGCCGGCCCGTCCCCTGCCCCCAGAGATGACCACCGACCATGCGCTGGCGCTCTGCGCCGAATACGGCATCCCGGTGGCCCCCTGGGCTGTGGGGGAAACCCCTGACCTGGCCGCGCTGGCGGCGGAGATTCTGGACTACCCGGTGGTCCTGAAGGCCATCTCAACCCGCGTGGTGCACAAATCGGACGTAGGCGGGGTGGTACTGGGCCTGACCGACCAGGAAGCCGTCCGGCGGGAAGCGGAGGCGATGCGGGCGCGCGTCCTTCGGCAGATACCGGACGCCTGCGACCTGCGCTTTCTGGTCCAGCAAATGGTCGGCGGCGGGGTGGAGGTCATCCTGGGGGGCAAGCGGGACCCCAGTTTCGGGCCAGTGGTGATGTTCGGTCTGGGGGGCATCCACGTGGAGGTGTTTGAGGATGTTGCTTTCCGCGTGGCTCCGCTGACTCGCGCCGATGCGGAGGAGATGATTGCCGAGGTGCGGGGGAGGAAATTGCTGGAGGGAGCGCGGGGCCGCCCTCCGGCGGACCGGGAGGCGCTGGTGGAGGCCATCCTGGCCCTCTCCCGCCTGCTGATGGAGAACCCATCGGTGGCGGATATAGACATCAACCCGCTGCTGGCCCGGCCCGACGGGGTAGTGGCGGTGGACGCGCGGGTATCTCTGGAGCCCGCGGCCCCATAATGCATTGCTCCGATGAGAGCGGGTGGGGCGGAGGAGGCCTTCTCCGCCCCGCTGCGGGATGGCGAGAGGGGAGGGGTCTTGGCGCTGGCGGCCGAAGGCCGCCAGCGCCAAGACCCCTGCAGGCGACTATGATGGAGAGTTCTTCTCTCATCTCTGATTTCTGTCCACTGGAGGTCCGGCGGGCCGTCCCGGCCGACGAGGAGGCCATCCGGCGATTGCTGATCCGCAGCCGCCGCCCGTACGTCTGCTCCTGGTGGTGGGAAGAAGCGCTGGGCGCGGAGACGTTCCTGCTGGCGCTGGTGGAAGGGCATCCGGTGGGGGCGTTGCTGGCGCTGCGGGACGCTGGCCCTACGGCCTGGGTGCGGCTGGGCGCGCTGACCTCCGAAATTCCGACGGGATTGTGGCTGGATGCCACCCTGCCGCATCTCTGGGCCCCGCTGGGCGTACAGGGAGCCCGAATGCTGGCCTGGACGGATGTGGGGAGCTGGCTGGGAGAGCCGTTGCGCGTCCGGGGGTTTCAGCCGCTGACCCGCCTGATCAATCTGGTCAAAAGGGACTTTTCGCTGCCCGTTCTGCCGCCGGGTTTTCCCTGTTCCATCCGCCCCGGAGAGGCAAAGGATGTCCCGGAACTGGCCTGTCTGGACCACGAGGCCTTTCCCCCGCCCTGGTGGTTCAGTGCGACCACGCTGGAGCGGATTCTTCAGGAGACGGCCTGCTTCCTGGTAGCGGAATGGGAGGGCATTCTCATAGGGTACATCGAGGCTCGCTGGGCCGAATGGGGCGCGCACATTGGCCGTCTGGCAGTCGCACCACCGTTTCAGGGGCAGAAGGTGGGGGCCCAATTGCTGGCTGTGGTCCTCTCTCGCCTGTGGGAAATGGGAGTCCGGGATATTACGCTGAATACCCAGGAAGATAACATCCCCTCCCAGCGGCTCTACCAGAAATTCGGATTCCTGCCGGCGGGCCAGCGGATTGTCGTCTGGAGCCGGTCTATCCCAGAGTAACGCAGGGGTTTGCCGTTGCGACTCCGCGGTGAGCAGTTACTGCTCGTCTATAACGCCTCATCGCAGACCTCCCGATAGCCACAGGCCGCACAGCGACGGGGGTCGTTGTGACGCCGAGGCGCGTCTTCGGCCAATAGGTCGTCCCGCATATCGTCCAGAATGGCCAGCAACTGCTCCTCCAGTTCCGGCGTGTACGGAATTTGGAACGTCCGGTCGGCGTAGCGGAGGATGCCGTAGGGGGGACGACGGCCAGACGTCTCGGCGACCAGGAGGCAGTAGGCCGCCAGTTGCAGGACATGAGAGGGGCGAGGGTGGGCCGGGGCGCGGGCGGATTTGACCTCCACGGGGATCAGGTCGGCGCCATCGGCCACGATGTAGTCCGGGCGGCCGGTCAGCCGGTGGCGGCGGGAAAAGAGGGGACGGTCCAGGCGTTGCCAGGCCCCCACATCGGCGGCGATGACCCGTCCGCGCGGCAGCCCCGACCGGACGCGCAACCGCCGCGCCAGCCAGAGCAGAAGGACGCCCAGGAGAATCAGCAGGAGAGCGAGGGATAGCATCAGAACCGTTCCTTGCCAGAAGACGAATCCCTTTATTGTAAAGCCCAACCTGGCTACCTGACAGTTTTCCAATAGGACGCGGATGGGCGCGGACAAGCAGTGTGGCTCATGTTCAAAAGCAGTGCACTTTCTCAAGGACACCTTCACCCCTCCCCCTTGCCCCCTCCCCGTTGCAGCGGACGGATCGTCCGCCCCTACGACCCCACGGGGAGGGGGGAGAAAAGATGGCTCTGTCCCCCCCTCTCCCCCGCCCGTCAGGGCAAGGGGGAGAGGGGGGTAAGGGGGGTGAGGGGGCTGAAAACCGCCCATTTT
>CAKZOY010000224.1 GCA_937138275.1 uncultured Chloroflexota bacterium | reverse complement strand
GGAGTAGGGAGTAGGAAGTACGGGTGTTACTCCCAAAACACCAGCGCCTCCACCTGAGCCAGAATCTGGTCCGGGGTGAAGTGCTGGAGACGGATCGCTTTGGACGGGCAGGTGACGGCACAGGCGCCACAGCCCTTGCACAGGACGGCGTTGACCCGTGAGACGCCCCACAGCGGGTCCAGCGCCGGGGCCCCATACGGGCAGATTTCCACACACATCCCGCAACCGGCGCAGAGTTCGGGGTCCACGACCGCCGTGGCGGCCTCCATCGGGACCACTCCCCGCATCAGCGGGATGAGCGCCGACGCCGCGGCGGCTTTCGCCTGGGCGACCGTATCGGGGATGTCCTTGGGCGCCTGACAGCACCCAGCCAGGAAGACGCCGTCCACCGCCGTATCCACCGGTCGCAGTTTGGGGTGCGCCTCCAGGAAGAAGCCGTCGGCGGAGCGGGGGAGTTTCAGGAGCGAAGCGAGTTCCGCCACGTCCTCCTGCGGCTCCATCCCCACCGCCAGAACGACCAGGTCCGCCTCGTGCTCCAGGGTGCGGCCCAGGAGGGTGTCCTCCACCCGCACCACCACCCGGTCACTGCGGCGGTAGATTTCGGAGACGTTGCCCCGCCGGTAGCGCACCCCCGCCCGACGGGCCTCGTCGTAGAACTCCTCCCCGCGCTTGCCGAAGGTGCGCACGTCCATATAGAACACGGTCACCCGGCTATCGGGCAGGGCCTGGCGCACCAACTGGGCCTGCTTGGCGCTGATCATGCAACAGACCCGGGAGCAATAGGGCCGCCCCAGTTGCACATCCCGCGAGCCGACGCACTTGATGAAGACCACATCTTTAGGGGTCTTGCCGTTCACCGTCAGGTCGCCCGCAGCCAGCCGTTGCTCCAGTTCCAGAGTGGTGACCACCTGCGGGTAGCGACCGTAGCCGAACTCCGGCTTGAGCGTCGGGTCAAAGACGTTGTAGCCGGTGGCGATGATGATGGCCCCAGCCTTGAGAGGTCCGGCGGGGACATCCGGCCCCTCCACCGTCACCTCAAAGTTGCCCACAAAGCCCGCGATGTTCGCGACGCGCGCGTTCCGGTAGACGGTAATGTTGGGATGGCTCTGGACCCGGCCGATCAGGTCGGGCAGCCAGGCGGCAACGGGCTCCAGATCGGGGAAGGTGCGGTTCAGTTCGGCCACCCGTCCGCCGAGGCGGTCGCTCTTCTCCACCAGGTAGACGGGGAACCCGGCGTCGGCGATATCCAACGCGGCCACCAGCCCCGCCACGCCGCCGCCGATGACCACCGCCGCAGGGGTGACGGGCGCTTCCCGTTCCTCCAGGGGCTCCAGACGGGCCGCCTTGGCCACCGCCGCAAGGACCAGCGCTTTGGCCTTCTCCGTCGCCTCGTCCCGGTCGTGGTGGACCCAGGAGCACTGCTCGCGGATATTAGCCATCTCAAACCGGTACGGGTTGACCCCGCCCTCCTGCGAGGCGGCGCGGAAGGTCGGTTCGTGCATCCGGGGCGAACAGGACGCGACGACAATCCGGTTCAGGCCGAAGTTGCGGGCGTCGTCTTTAATCAGGGCCTGCCCCGGTTCAGAGCACATGTAGGTGTAGTTGCGGGCGATGACGACGTTGGGCAACGTTGCGGCGAACTCCGTCACCGCTTCCACGTCCACGGTGGCGGCGATGTTGGTGCCACAGTGGCAAATATAGACCCCGATGCGCGGTTTGGGTTCCATAGGCCTCCCATTGACAAAGCAGTAATTTACGGGTATAATTTGTAGCAGAACTGGACTCGTAAGGCCTGGATCGGCTGCTCCGATGTAAGTCGGTGCTATTCCGTCTTCTTGCTGGTGAACTCTCACCAGCCAGACGGTGAGAATCGGCCGCCAGGGGGAGCCAGTTCTTTATTTTTTCACCACATCCTCCACCACAATATTGTCTTGGATAATTTGGTAGAACGTCTCGTCGTCTCGCTCATATTTTTGAAAGATAGCCCAGGCGACTGCATCGGCAACCTGAATGGCCCTTTCTCCCTCCGAAGCAACGAATCGGCAAAACGAACCTGTCGGCAGTTGGCTTGCCTCCTCTGCCAGGGCCCGAACCAATCGTTCCTCCAGACGGCGACTCGTGTATCGCTTATCTATGGTCAGCACAAGAAAAGGGTAGCGAGCAAGACTAGTGAGAGAAAGCCCGCGCACAAGCCTGCCGGTACCAATCCTCCGGGTCGTCTGGACGGCTGGACTGCCATTTATCCAGGATAACCGCGACGATTTCCACATCTGATGCAGCCACATCTGCCAGCAAGCGGGCTACAATCTTCCGGGGCGTATGCCTGGCCTTGAGTTCTGGAATGTCCTTCAACCGCTTGCCCAGCCTTTTTCTGGCCCTGGTTGCTAATTTTCCAAGCCGATGCAGATTATCCGTCAGGACAACAGTGACAATCAGATAACGGGACGCGCTTTCCGCCCACCCTGCGTCTCCCGCCTCATCCAGAACGCCTTCTTTTAACGTCATCCTACAACGCCATCGCCACCAGTTCGGCGATATCCATCACCTTCAATTGTTCAGATAGCCCCTTCACTTTGACGGCGTCCTCCAGCATCGCCATGCAGAAGGGGCAGGCGACGGCGAGAATCTCGGCGCCGGTCTCAGCGGCCTCCTGCACCCGCTGGAAAGCCAGCCGGGCCTCGGTGTTCGTGCCCTCAAACCACATCCGGCCGCCCCCGCCCTCACAGCAGAGGCCCCGCTCCCGGATGCGGTCCATTTCCACAAATTTCACGCCGGGGATCGCCCGCAGGACCTCCCGCGGCTCGTCAAAAATCTTATTCTGCTTGCCCAGGAAACAGGGGTCGTGGTAGGTGACCACCTTCTCTACCCGACCGGTCAGGCTCAACCGCCCCTGGTCCAGGAGACGGGCCAGCAACTGGGTGTAGTGGAGCACATCCATCCCCAGTTTGTACTCGTGACGGAAGGTGTTCATGCAGTGGGGGGACGTAGTGACCATCTCCCGGGCGCCCGTTCCCTCCAGAAGGGGCTTCCCTTCCTCCACCAGCATCTCAAAGAGACCCATCTCCCCCAACCGGCGCACTTCGTTGCCGCAACAGGTCTCCTCCGTGCCCAGGTGACCGAAGTCCACCCCCGCGGCCCGCAGCACCCGCACCAGTGCCTTCGTCGCCGCCTGGGCGCGCATATCGTAGACGGAACTGCAGCAGGTGAAGAGAAGCGTCTCACATCCATCCTGAACGGGCTGAATCTCCAAACCGTCCGCCCAGGCCATCCGGTCATCCCGCGCGTAGCCCAGGGGGTTGCCCTGACGGAAAATGCCCATCAGCGCGGTGCCGATGGTGCTGGGGACCTTGCCCTCCTCCACCAGCATGCTGCGCAGGGCAATGATGACTTCCGCCGGACGGACATCCTTGGGACAGCGCTCCACGCAGGTGAAACAGCAGGTACAATCCCACAGTTCCTCGCGGTGCACCGGTCCGGCGATGTCGCCCACCAGCGCGCCGTAGACCAGCGAGCGGACGTTCAGCGCCGTGGTGATGGAGACCGGGCATCCGCCCGTGCATTTGCCGCACTGAATGCAACTGAAGAGGTCCAGGCCGAGTCCAAGTTCGGTTGCCAGTTGCTGGATGTCGGTTTGCATCTATGCCTCCTGATCCGAAGGTCCAATCCACAGGGCCAGCGCCCTATCCCTGTTCCGCGCGTCGCAGAAGCCCCAGGGCCGAAGCGGCCGCGGCTTTGGCCTGGGCAACGGTATCGGGGATGTCCTTGGGCCCCTGGCAGCAGCCCGCCAGGAAGACGCCAGGCCGGTTGCTATCCACCGGTCGATACTTGGGGTGCGCTTCCTGGAAATACCCATCGGGCGACCGCTCCAGGCCCAGCAGTTCCGCTACCGCCGCAATGTCAGTGCGGGGGACGACCGCCGTCGCCAGCACTACCAGATCGGTCTCCACCTCCACCGTCCGGCCCAGCAGCGAGTCCTCCGCCCGCACCACCAGCCGGTCCCCCCGCCTGTAGACCTCCGACGGCTCTCCCCGCCGGTAGATGACCCGCTCCTCCTTCACCCGGTCGTAGAACTCCTCGTAGCCCTTGCCGAAGGCGCGCATGTCAATGTAAAAGACGGTGATCCGGGCGTCGGGGAGTTTGTCCCGCACCAGATGGGCATGCTTGGCGGTGTACATGCAGCAGATACGGGAGCAGTAGGGCACGCCCGTATGCGGGTCGCGGGAACCGACGCAGTGGATGAAGACGACGTCTTTCGGCTCCTTGCCGTTCACCAGAATCTTCCCTCCGGTCGGCCCAGACGCCGAAGAGAGCCGCTCAAACTCCAGGCCGGTCAGGACGTTGGGGTAGACCCCGTAGCCGAACTCCGGCTTGGTGCGCGGGTCTATCAGGTCAAAGCCAGTGGCGACGATGATTGCGGCGACGTCCACCTCCACGAACCGCTCTTTCTGCTCAAAGTTGATCGCCCCAGCGGGACAGGCATCCTTGCACAGGAAGGTCTTGCCGCAGACCCCGCGGGTCAGGAAGAGGCATGCGGTGGGGTCCACCGTATAGACCAGCGGCACGGCCTGGGGGAAGGGGACATAGATGGCGGAGCGCTTGCTCAGCCCCTGGTTGAAGGTATCCACCACCCGCCCGCGCATCCGGCAGGCTTCGGCGCAGAGGCCGCAACCGCGGCAGAGGTCCTCCTCCACATAGCGGGGCTTTTTCCGGATGGTGACGTGGAACGCGCCCACCTCCCCCTCCACCGCCACCACTTCCGAATAGGTCATCAGTTCAATGTTCGGATGCTGCCCCACGCTGACCATCTTGGGGGTGAGGATGCAGGACGAGCAGTCCAGCGTGGGGAAAGTCTTATCCAGTTGGGCCATCCGCCCGCCCACGCTGGGCTCCCGTTCCACCAGATAGACCGGATAACCGGCGTCGGCGATATCCAGCGCGGCCTGGATACCGGCGATGCCGGCCCCGATGACCAGGGCGGCAGGTTTTTTCTGGGATGTCGTCATATTTGGGCTACTCCTCATCTGATGTAGACAGCGGCGGCATCCTCCGCTTGCCTTATTTTCCCCCGCCGGAGATCGGTCGGCGGTTGGGATTCTGCTGGTCCGTTACCCAGTTAGCCGGGTTGGCGTGAATGTACTGGGCGATACGATGGAATTCGGCCTCGTTACGGATAATGTGTTCGTAATAATTCCGTTGCCAGGCGAAATCGGTTTTTCCGGCCTGGCGAATCAATCGGGTGGTCGCCGCCTTGAATGCACGCACCACCTGCCCCAATGTGGGACGTTGTTTGTCCACGGTGAACGGTTTCCCGATGGGGGATTCGGTTTTTGGACCCGTGGGGGGTGGGGCGG
>CAKZOY010000223.1 GCA_937138275.1 uncultured Chloroflexota bacterium | reverse complement strand
ATCTGGTTGTCCGGCCCGGTTTTCCCGTAATTGGAGCAATCGGTGTAAGGGCAATAGTACATACTGGTGTCCATTTGCTTCTTGCGGCCCATTGTAAGCCTTCTCCTATCTGTTGGGATGGGGGCTCGCAATATTAAATGCATATTGCATCAATTGTCAAGGGACATCAGGCAAAATAGTTACGGGTGAACTTTTCGGGTTGGCCCGCCCCGCTGGCCGGGTGCTGGAGAAGTAGGAGCACCCGGGGGAAGCCCTGGCTGCGATCCCAGATATCGGGTAGTGCCGCCGATACGTTTGAACTGCAACCGGGTCTGCCCCACTTCAATCAGGGCATCCGGAGAGAGCAAAAACCGCTGGCGAGGCGGAATGTTCACCCCGTTCAACTTTGTGCCGTTTGTGCTTCCCTCGTCCACAATGTAGAACTGGGTCTGCTCCTGATGGATTGAGAAGTGGGGATTGGAAACATACTCATCGTAGAGGGCGAAATCGCAGAACTGGGGGTCGCGCCCCACCTTCACCACGGGCGTCGACAGACGGAACTCCCGTCCTGCGTTGGCTCCCTGGACGATGACCAGTTTGGCGGGAGCGGGAGCCTGCGGCCCCAGACGCCGAGTAACTCCTTTGAGGACGCCGGTAGTACTGCTGACAATCCGCTGGGCTAACTGGTTACGGGTGCGTAGCAGAAGAATCAGAAGCACCAGCAAACCTATCAGCAGTAAGAAAAGGAGAAATAGGAGCCACCAGAAACTACGGAGCCAGAGAAAAGCCCGCCACAGGATAGATGGCGCTGCGTAGGTCACCCGCACTTTAACCTGGCTGCTGGTCACGCGAGTTCCCAGATACGGATCCGTCGTCTCCGCCTGAAGGGTGAACTCTCGGGTTTGGGACCGGCCGCTCACGGCAATACCGGCGCCCGGATCCCAGTTGAAAGGGTAGTCCGGAGCGGCTGTTGTCTCTCCGACCCACTCACCGTTCACGAGATAGCGCACCGCGACAGGCGGTCGGGAGATACCGTCCGGGGTCTCCAGCGTGGCGCGCAGCACCAAACTGCCCGAATATCCCTGCAAGGTGGAAGAGAAGGGAATGGTCACCTCCAGCCCGTCCGAAGGTTCCACCAGGGTCAGCCGTAGAGGCTCCAGAGGAGAGGAAAACGAGATTTCTCGTTCTGCCGAGCCGATATCGGTGTTCACCATTACATTCAGGGTGTATATTCCCTTAGGCTGAAGAGTCCGGTATTTCAGAACGTACTGATTGCGCTGGGTCATCAACCGTTCAAAAAACGAGAGGACCTCTTCGCGCGCGGTATCGCTGTTGTGCAGAAAATAGAGGCCATCCGTTTGCGCCGCCAGCCGTTTCAGATTCCCTTCGGCATCCCGATTCAACTGCCCCCCACGCGGCGCCATCCCGATAGCGTAAATGGAAATAGAGGCCTCGCTGGCCTTCCGGATGACATCCTGCTCGCGCGCCTCGTCGCTGAAATTGGGGTCAATCCCATCGGAAAAGACTACGATGAATTTGCGGCGATGGGCCAGGACGTTGCGGATGGTCTCGTCGGGATTGCTGCGGAGCAATCGCAGGGCCTCATCCAACCCCTCGTAGAGGGGAGTACCCCCACGGATGGTCTCTCCCTCCATCGCGATCAGCGCGTTCAGAACCAGGTTGGTATCCACCGGATTGTAGGTGAAATTCTCTTCCGGCTGGAGAGCCCCGTCCTGACCCACCCCCACGATGGCGATCACATCATCTTCCGGGGCACCGGTGACGCTGAGCCGGTTGACCAGTTCCCGCACCAGGTCGGTGGCCTGTTTCAGACGCGGGTCACCCGGGGCCGAGATTCCTCCCCGATCCACGACCACTACCACCGCCAATCCAACCGGCCGATAGGCCATTTCGGTCAAGGCGACCACCGTTCCGGACTCCTGAACCTGGAACGCGTCGCTCCCGAGGTTCTCTATGCTTTGAGCGCTTGCGGGATCAATGACCGAAGAATATATGTTGACTATGGGCGGCTCGGTGGTGCTATCCGCAAATTGGAGAATCAGCAGCGGTCCGGAGACCTGAGCGCTACCCGTTCCGACCCAGAGTTCTCCGAACAGCAGGAGTAGAATCACAATTGGGAGGAATCGCTTTCCCCATAAAATCATTTACCACCTCCAGAGGGGTGATGATAGATTGTCCTTGATACGATTTCGCCCTCAAGAAGGGGAGGACGTTACCGAAGGCAGCGAGTAAGGACTCTTATGCCGCGGCGGAGTGAAGGGCGAGAGATGACATTGATGAGTTTATATCACAAGCCATTCCAATGTCAAGTTGAATCGTCCGGGGCTGCAGAGCGATTCGTCTGTATGGGAAAAGGGTGGAGTGTGGGGGAGCGGCGAAGCCGCCCCCACAACTCCATCTTCTCTTCCGGCACGTTCAGATGGCTGACACCGCGCCGCGCCGGATAATCGCCGCGCGGCCGCCAAAAGGCGTCCGTGCGGTCGGAGCGTTTACGCGGCAATCTGGACGATAATCACACTGATATTGTCCTCCCCGCCAGCCATATTGGCAGCCTCCACCAGCCGATCACACGCCTCCTGAGGGGAAGTGGAAGTCCGCCATATCTGCCATATCTGCTCGTCGGAGATCATTCCGCTCAGACCATCGGAGCACAGGAGAATCGCTTCGCCAGGAGCCAACCGCTGCTCAAAGATATCCATCTCCACGCGCGATTTGTCTCCGATGGTGCGATAAATGACATTTTTCTGCGGATGATGGGCCGCCTCTTCGCGGGTGATCTGACCAGCAGCGATAAGACGCTCCACCAGGGAATGGTCCACCGTGATCTGGGTCAACCCGTTGGGGCGAAGATGGTAGGCCCGGCTATCGCCGACATTGCCAACGGTCACCATATCCCCGACCAGCAAGGCCGCAACCAGCGTGGTGCCCATATCGGTCTGGGTGGCCCGCCGCCGCTCATAGACCGCTTTGTTCGCCTCCTGAACCGCCTTCTGAAACCACTCTTTGAATTCCGGAAAGGGTTGACCGGTGGCGGTCAGGAGCAGGAGTTCGCCGATGCGCTGAGCCAGGGATTGAATAACCAGCCGACTGGCGACATCCCCTGCCTCATGTCCCCCCATACCATCCGCGACGGCAAAAAAGCCAACGGGCGTATTCTGGGAACGGAAGACCGAAGTAATCTGCATTACCAGCAGGCCATCCTCATTCAGCGAGCGCTCCCGACCGACATCCGATCGGTATCCCACGATCGGGGTAACGCTGGCCGGACGGCGAATTTCCATCAGTTGTTGCTCCAGCGCTGTCGCAAACACCGTTGCGGAGGATGCCGGGCGCATCAATAGCGTGGCAATGGCAGGGGGCAGGGCAGGGAGAGGTCCCTGACCGGACCATCCGGTCGCCAGGTAAAGAAGCGTCTGGGCCAGCCCGGCGACGTTCTGGGCGAAGAGCCCAGGGGCCTGGGACTGCCGCTCCGGAGGGATCCGAAACGCCCTCTCCAGACGCAGCCAGCACGCCCTGGTGTCCTTTACTCCGACCCCCTCCGACCCGGTTTCCACCAGGACGATCCCGTGCCGGTGGAGCAACTCCATAGCCCTTGCCAGGATCACTCCCCACTGTAGCACTCGCGAAAGTTCTTGCGGGACAGAGACGGAGGATGCCGAAACGGGTTCTTCTTCGTACTCCACCAGATACCGGCGGGGCGGGCCGTAGGGCGCTTCGGTGAAGAACTCTCGGGGCAGGCATAGGCCAACATGAGCAATTCCCTGCTGAAGCAAGCACTCACATGCGCTAAACGCTCCATCCTCAGCGCTCTCCCAGACCCGATAGCGCAGGTATGCCGGAGGGACGGCAGAGATATCGGCGCCGCAGGAAGCACAGTAATACTCCTGGGATACCTCTGTTACCGTTCCGCACTGAGGGCACTGGCGCGAGGGAAGGATGTCCTCGGCATGGTACAAATTCCAGCGCTCATTCAACACCCGACCCTCCAGCACGACGTACCGTTCATTGCCGATCAGCGCCCCTTCCGGCAAAAGAGCAAAAGCAGTGGTCGCGCTGGACAAAGGACGAGTCTGGGGAAGGGCAGCGGGACCGGGACGGAGGGGAGTGGTCGGCTTAGGAGGAACGGCAACCTGCACGGGGGGAGGAGCAGCGGTTAGAGGTGTTCCGCACTGCGGGCAATAACGGGCATCCGGGCGGTTTTCCGTTCCACACTGTGGGCATCTCATTGCGGCACCTCCCCCGTACCGGAATGAAAAATAAACTCTACCCCACCGATTCCCAGCCGCCATCCATCCCGCAACAGATTTCGCCCTGTTCGTCGGCCGTTGACGTAGATGCCGTTTCGGGACGCAAGGTCCTCCACCACCCAGCGCCCCCCCCGACGGTACAGGCGGGCATGCTTTCGGGAGACGGTCTCCCAGCCCGAGAATTCCGCCGAGATGACCAGATCGTTCTCGGGGTCCCGACCCACGGTGACGGAGTCCTTGCGGATCTCAAAGCGCCAGCGCCGTCCGGCCGGATGGGCCTCCAGCCATGGAGGGGAGGGCTTGACCGGCATAGGACGGGTGGAACGGATCGGCCGTCGGCGCCGACGCAGGAGAAAGGCGATAGATATCACAACCAGCAGAAGTAGGATTGCCGCGCCCCCTACCCCAACCAGGATCATCCAGGGAGGAATATTCTCCAGAATGCCCAACCACGCAGGGACAGGAGTGGGGGATGGAGAAGGTAGAACAGGAGGCACTGCGGTCAGCGAGGGAGAAACTGCAGGAGGGGTAGAATAAGGAGAAGAGACTATGGGCGAAGGGCTCGGTATAAGGGTCGGCGTCTCCGAAGGGGGCGGGGTGGGAGAAAGAAAGGAGGGTTCCGTGAGTACCGCCCCGGGCGTGTCGGTGGGAGACACGGGCGGGGATACGGTCGCTGGCTCGGTTCCTCTAGGAATTGGGGAAACGACCCCGGTGGGAGTAGCCTGAGCGGACAGCCGCGCCAGAACCGGCGTCGCCCAGATCAGAACCAGCATTCCTCCGAGAAAAATCAAAAAGAATAAAGCCCGTGCCGGATAGAAGGATTGACCCCTCATTGGATTCTCCTGTACTAACCAATAAAGAGCCGTGCGAAGTATTCGCTGTACCTGTTGTGCTGCAGGCAATCGTAACAAAAAGCCCACCAACTGCCTTGATGGTCGGCGGGCCCTGTGGTAGAATCTCTGCTGCCAGGAGGTCTGCCTACCGCCTCGGCCAATGCCTCGGGCTTCCCTATCAAGCCGCGAGGCGTTTTTGTTTTCTGATAGAGATTATACTCCTTTCTCGTTGCAGCGCAAGTGCATAGACCACAGATGTTTGCCATTCCTT
>CAKZOY010000222.1 GCA_937138275.1 uncultured Chloroflexota bacterium | reverse complement strand
CCCCCCTTTTTCAGCACCCTCTGGAAGGCAGACAGGTCGTTCGCCAGGGCAAGGGAGCAGGGATACGTCTACGCTTCTCCACTCAGCCGCAGGGAGACCACCTGGCTGACGCCATCGGGGCCCATAGAGACGCCGTAGACGGTGTCGGCGGCCTCCACCGTGCCGCGGTTGTGGGTGATGACGATGAACTGGGTCCGCTCCGAGAGTTCCTCCAGCAGGGTGCGGAAGCGGACCACGTTGACCTCGTCCAGCGTTGCGTCCACTTCGTCCAGGACGCAGAAGGGGGTCGGGCGGACCCTGAGAATGGCGAAAATAAGGGCGACGGCGGTCAGCGCCCGTTCTCCGCCGGAGAGAAGCGCCAAACTCTGCATCCGCTTTCCCGGCGGTCGGGCGACGATATCCACCCCCGTATGGGCCAGGTCGTCGGGATCGGTCAACTCCAGGTGGGCCGAACCCCCGTTGAAGAGACGGGTGAAGTTCTCCTCAAAGGCCGCGGCCACGGCCTCAAAGGTCTCCCGGAAGGCCTGCTCCATCATCCGGTCCAGGTCGGCGATGACGCCCCGCAGGCGGGCTGAGGCCGCCTCCAGGTCGGCCACCTGCTCGGAGAGGAAGCGGTAGCGCTCGCTGACCTCGGCGTACTCCTGGGGCGCGTTGGGGTTGATCGGCCCCAGTTGGCGCAGGCGGGCTTTGAGGCGGGCAATCTCCTCTTCCAGCCCTTCGGGAAGGGCCTCCACAACCGGCAGGGAGGTGACCAGTGACTCCAGAGGCAGGGGCTGTTGGAGCCGGACCGGCCCGCGGATTTCCAGGTCCACCAGTCCCAGTTCCTCCTGGATGCGCTCCTGGAGACGGGTGATCCGGTCCTGGGCGCGGGCGACCTCCAGACGGGCCGCGTTCCACTGCTCCTCCGCCTGACGAATGCGGGCAGCGAATTGCCGCTCCAACGATTCGGCGGCGTCGGCTTCCGGGGTGAGACGGTTCAACTCTTCCTCCGCCGGACCGATCAGGGCACGGGTCTGACGGATAGCCTCTTCGTGCCGGGCCGTCTCCTGCCGGAGATGTTCCAGGCGCTTTTCGGCTGCCTGCCGTTCGGCGGTCAGTTCCTCCAGGCGGGAGTGACGGGCTGCCATCTCCCGCCGGATGCGGTCCAGCGCGGCCTGCTCCCGGGCGGTCAGGGTGCGCTGGCTCTCCAGCGCCTGCCGGGCCAGGGCCAGGTCGGTGCGGGCCTGGGCCAGTGGAACTTCGGACCGGGCCAGGCGGGATGCCGCCTCCTCTGCCGCCGCGCGTGCCTCCCGCAATTGCTCCTCCGCCTCGCCGATAGCCTGGATCAGGCGCGCCCGTTCCGCCTCCTGCGTCTCCCGTTCCCGGCGGACGGCCTCCAGGCGGGCCGGGAGTTCCCGCAGAGCCCGCTCCTGAGCCAGCATACCGCCCCCACCCCCTCCCACCGAGACCGTCCCGTCGGCGGCGAGGACTTCCCCAGAACGGGTGACCAATCGTCCTCCAAAGGGCAGGGCCGACGCCAGCGCGCGGGCAGTTTCCAGGTCGTCCACCAGCCACACCGCGCCCAGCAACCGGTCCAGGAGCGCCCGCAGGGCCGGAATTTCCGCCGGCATCTCCAGGCCGACGACCTCGGCGGCAGGGCGCGCGTTCCCGGCAGATGTCCGCTCCGGTGTGCCCGCGCGGGCTTCTGCGCCCTCCAGCGGGAGCAGGATCGCCCGCGCGTCGGTGCCCAGAAGACGGCGCACTTCCCGCACCGTCTCCCAATCCCGCACGACGACGGCCTGAAGTTGAGTTCCCAGGGCGGCCTCCATGGCCTGTTCCCACTCCGGAGGGACCCGGATCATCTGCCCCAGCAACCCGACGACGCCCGGCAGTCCCGCCTGCAGAATTCGGCGCGTCCCCTCGGCCAGTCCCGCCATCTCCTGGCGCAGGCGCGCCAGGAGTTCCTGCTCGGCCTCCAGGCGAGCCTCGGCGGCGCGGGTCTCGGTCAGGGTTTTCTCCAGTTTCTCCCGTCGGGCGCGCAGCGCGCGCAGGGCGGCCTCCTGTTGCTCCTGCCGGGCGGTCTGTTCCCGAACCTTGCGGCGCAGGTCGGCCAGTTCCCGTTCCAGGTCGGCGACGCGCCGCTCCTGGGCCTCCAGACGGCCGCGGAGTTCCTCTTCCGCCGCGCGGGCCGCCTGTACCCGCTCCTCCTGGGCCCGCTCCTGGGCCTGGAGCGGCTCCAGTTCCGCCCGGATCTCCTCCTGCCGGGCTGCCAGCAGGCGGACCCGCTCGGAGAGGGCGGATATCTCCCGCTGGGCGGCGTCCATCTGCTCGTGGAGGTCGGCGACGCGGCGGTAGGCGTCCCGCAGGCGGTTGCGCAGTTCCGCCTGCCGGTGGCGCAGGTCGGCCAGGCGCGCCGCCGCGGTTTCGGCCTCTACGCGGCGGGCGTTCAGCGCTTCCTCCGCGGCGCGTGCCCGTTCCTGAGCCAGACGAAGTGCCTCCTGCGCCTGCCCCCAGTGGTAGCCGTACCAGGCGCGCTGAAGTTGTTTCAGGTAGCCAGAAGTGCGCTCGTACTCCTGAAACCGCTCCAGTTGCTCCTCCAGCCGCTTCAGGCGGGGAGCGATCTCGGCCAACAGGTCGCGGACGCGGTCCAGGTTGCGCGCCGTCTCCTCCAGTTGGGCCTCCGACTCCTCCCGCCGGGCGCGGTAGACAGAAATACCTGCCGCTTCCTCAAAGAGGGCGCGCCGCTCCTGGGGTTGCAGGGAGAGGGCCATATCCACCAGTCCCTGGCCGATGACGGTGTAGGTGCGCTGGGCCAGGCCGCTCTCCGCCAGGAGGTCGTTCAGGTCGCGCAGGCGGACGCGGTTGCCGTTGAGGAGGTACTCGCTCTCGCCGGAGCGGTAGGCGCGCCGGCCGAGGGTCACTTCGGAGAACTCCAGGGGAAGCCAGTTGTCGCCGTTATCCAGGGTGAGGAGCACCTGGACCATCCCGGCCCGCGGCCGTCGGCCACCGCCGGAGTAAATCATGTCCTCCGTGGTCTTGCCGCGCAGGAGGCGCAGACTCTGTTCCCCCAGGGCCCAGCGGATGGCGTCGGCGATGTTGGATTTCCCCGACCCGTTCGGGCCAACGATGGCGGTGATGCCCGTCGGGAAGAGGAATTCCGTCCGGTCGGCGAAGGATTTGTAGCCCTGGAGTTCAAGGCGTTGGAGTTTCATAAGCAGATTGCAGATTCAAAATTGCAAATTCAAAATTGCAGATTCAAAATTGCAGATTCAAAATTGCAGATTCGGGGCCTTCCTCAGCCAAACGAGCCGCGATGTCCAGCAAATTATCCGAAAGCCAATAGCCCCGACAGCGTATATCCTCCAGAAGAGAGCGTACTGAAGGGATGAACCCCTTGCGCTTTGCCAGAACGAGTATACCGGCCGTCCCACTTACAGAGAGCCCCAACCGGCGCGCGGTTTCCTGCCCCAGACGCTCATCTATTAGCAGTAACGCTCTCTGATCGTAGGCGAGTGCAATGGCCTGTCTCTCGCCAGGGCCTAAGTGGGATTGACAATGGCAAATTTTAAGTTATAAACAAAAATTAGCAGCTGCGCCCCTGGAAAAGGCCGCTGGAAGGGCAAA
>CAKZOY010000221.1 GCA_937138275.1 uncultured Chloroflexota bacterium | reverse complement strand
CGGAGCGCGGCGGAGTGGCGCCTGTTCGTAGTAAGCCACGGAGCGTAGCGGAGTGGCGCCTGTTCGTAGTAAGCCACGGAGCGCGGCGGAGTGGCGCCTGTTCGTAGTAAGCCACGGAGCGTAGCGGAGTGGCGTCCTCCCCAGAAACGGCAATGACCGTTCAGGCCAAACCGCTGAACCGTTACAGCAACTCTAAATGGGCGCGCGTTACCCGGAGCAATTATCCAATTTCGTAACTTCTCTTTAACCAATCTGCAACGCGGTAGCGTCCGCAGAAGCAGATGTTCCGTGATATGATATCAAAGATGACCACACCCGAGGAGAAACAATGAGTTCCATCGTTACGGATCGGGGAGTCATCCATTACGAGACGTACGGGAGAGGACAGCCGGTCATTCTCCTGCACTGCTGGTTGGGCTCCTGGAACTACTGGCTGAGTACGATGGAGGTGCTCGCCAGTGAATACAAGACTTACGCGCTGGATTTCTGGGGCTTTGGGGAATCCGGGAAGAAGGGACCGCATTTCCGGGTAGCGGATTACGTGGAAATGGTCGTCCAGTTTATGGACCAGTTGGGCATCTACCGGGCGCGCGTCATGGGGCATTCTATGGGCGGGACGGTCTCTCTAAGCCTGGCACTGGCTCATCCAGAACGGGTACAGCGCGTGGCGATGGTCGGCTCGCCGATCACGGGGGACGGTCTGGCCCTCATACTGAAACTGGCTGCCCAAAAAACGCTGGCTGCCCTGGCCTACCGAATCCCCGGTGCAATCCCGCTGGGCGTCCGGCTGGCATCCCCCCTCCTCACCCGCGACTGGCAGCGATGGTCGGAGATGTTTGAACAGGACCTGTCCCGGACGACGCTGGAATCCTTCCACTACAGCATTGCTTCCCTGCGCCAGACCGACTTGCGACCCCGCCTGCGGGAGATCCGCATCCCGGTCCTGGGGATTTACGGCCGAAACGACCGTATCGTGAACCCGAACCAGGGGGAACTCCTGGCCCAGGGAGTTCCACTGGCCTACGTGGCCTACTTTGAAAAGTCTGGCCACTTCCCGATGCTGGATGAGCCGGAGAAGTTCCATCGCACCCTCAAAGAGTTCCTGGACCGGTGATGGAAGAGGCCCGGATTCCCAATAAAATCGGTCGGATTCTGCTGATGGCCGTGGAGGGGACCATCGGCAGCGATAACCTCCAGACCATCCTGGCCCGGGCCGGCCTTCGCCATCTCGCCACATACCCTCCAGACAATATAGAGCGAGAGTTCCCTACCGGTTACGTATCCCGGCTGATGACCGCTCTGGAGGAAATATACGGGGTGGGGAAAGGACGCGAACTGGCTTTCCGGAGCGGACGTCGCTCCTTTCATCTGGGCGCCCAGGACCTGGGGCTTTTCTTAGACCTGGCTGGTCTGACTTTTCCTCTCCTCCCGGCCCAGGTCCGGGCCAAAATTGGCCTGGAGACGCTCGCCGAGATCCTCAATCGGTTTGGTAACCAAGGCGTTCATATCACCCAGGAAAATGCGTCCTTTACCTGGGTGGTGGAACGCTGTGGGATATGCCAGGGGCGAACCACGACCGCGCCCTGCTGCCATTTTCTGACCGGCCTTTTGCAGGAAACCCTTCGCTGGTCCACTGGCGGGGATTCTTTCTCGGTTGCCGAAGTATCTTGTACGGCGACCGGTGCGCCTCACTGCGCGTTCCAGGTGCATAGTGGTCCATCCGCGCGCCGAGCGGGGGATGAGTAACCAATGCGTAAGATTATTCTGAGAGATCGCCGGTTCATCCATCCGTTCAACGAACCCGCCCGGGAACTGCGGGTGCTGAACAAACCTCTCTGGCTTCATCAGCGGGATTTGCTGGCCCCGTATGTCACCCAGGAGCGGGAGGTGGACTCCTTCAGCGAAATCGGGCCGGAACGGGTGGAGACGCTGGTCTATCGGGAGAATCTGTTTTTTGACGAGCCTTTCATCACCACCTTCCTCAAAGAGGCCCGCCGACTGGGCAAAGCATGCCAGGTCGCTTTCCCCCCGGACGATAAGGCCATTGTCCAGCATGCCCTCCCCCTTCAGCAAACCATCCGCCGGGAGGGAGACCTTTACGTGGCGGATATGTGGTACTTCCCCCACGGCATTGAGGAAACGGTCCGCCCGCTGATCATGCACACCGAACCCCGGGAGATGGGATACTACCGGGTTCCCACCCATATGTCCAACGTCCTGGGGGACCTCGTCTATCAGGTACCCACTCGCGCGTTTCTGGCCATTGAGTCCTGGGTCCATGTCCTGCTGGCGAACATCATCTTCGGTATCTTCAGCATGGCTGCTCGCCTGGACAAAGCGATTGAAGAGAGTGTCGGCCTGCAACTGAAACTCTTCTGGCGCGCCCTCCTGGAGCAGAAACAGGTGCTCTCCTCTTCCGCAGTGGTCAAAATCGGCAAAAACTGCTCCATTGACCCCAGCGCCGTCATTCGCGGGCCGACGATCATCGGTGACAATGTGGACATCGGTCCGGGCGCGCTGGTGGACGTCAGCATCATCGGCAACAATGTGACCATCTCCGACGGCTGCCAGGTGATGCTCAGCGTGGTCAGCGACCGGTGTTTTCTGCCCTTCCGCGCAGCGCTCTTTGAGACCGTCCTGATGGAAGATACAATGGTCGCCCAGAATACCTGTCTGCAACTGGCCTGCGTGGGCAGGAGCAGTTTCATCGGCGCGGGTACGACCTTCACGGACTTCAACCTGATCCCCAAGCCCCTGCGGGCGGCACGGGGGGAGCGCCTGGAACCGACCGGTATGACGGTCCTGGGAGGATGTGTCGGCCATCACTGCCGCATCGGATCGGGAATGATCGTCTACCCCGCCCGCACCATAGAGTCGGATAGCCTTCTCGTCGCCTCGCCACGACGGCGGGTGATTATGAAAAACGTTTCCTACGAAGAAAGCGACATCCAGCGGATTCCGGGGGCCCGTCAGATGCATCCCCGCCTTTACCCGCGCCTGGATGAAATCGTTCGGAAGCGAGAAACGGAGTAAAGCACAAACGAGCAACCTGTCCGGGATCCGGCCAAAAGGGAAAAGACACCGTGGACGCCTTCGCATTCATTATCCATCCGCTGGATCCAAAAACAGACGTCGCCCGAAAGTATCCCACACTGGCCCGCATTTTACCGGTATCGCTCATTCACTTTCTGTCGCTGTACTGGCCTCCGCTGGTACTCTCCCATGCGCGGGGGATTCGCTCTCCCGCCACCGGGCGAGAGGTAGAGGGGTGGTTGCTGGCCTGCCCGCTTACGGCGCGGCGGATGGTGACGGTGTCCCCCCGCGTCGCATACCGGAAGATTATCCAGACGGGGCGACTGGCGGAGCGATTGGGGGCTCGCATTCTGGGGCTGGGGGCTTATACCTCGGTGGTGGGCGATGGCGGGCTGACCGTCGCCCGGGCGCTGCAGATCCCGGTGACCACCGGGGATAGTTACACGGCCGCCCTCTCTGCGCACACCCTTCTGGAGGCCGCCGCCCAGGTCGGGATTGCCCCGGAGCAGGCTACGGTCACCGTCGTCGGCGCAACGGGGGCCATCGGCGGTGCATGCGCCCAGTTGCTGGCCCCTCACGCAGGCCGTCTGGTGCTCGTTGGCCGACGGATGGAAGCGCTTACAAGAGTGAAATCCCGCCTGAGCGACATCGCCAGGGGGCCGGTGGAAATCGCCACCGATATCGCGGCGATCCGGTCGGCGGACCTGGTGTTGACCACCACCAGTGCGGGGCGACCGATCATCTTTCCGGAACATTTGAAATCCGGAGCCGTTGTCTGCGATATCGCCCGCCCGCGGGATGTCTCTATCCGGGTCCACCGGGAACGGGAGGACGTACTGGTAGTGGATGGGGGCCTGGCCGAGATGCCCGGCGGAGTCGGCCTGGGGTTTGATTACGGCCTGCCCCCTGGGCTGACCTTCGGCTGCATGGCGGAGACCATCACCCTGGCCCTGGAGGGCCGGTTTGAAGATTACACCGTCGGGAAAGAACTGGATGTGGCGCGCGTGCAGGAAATCGCCAGACTCGCCGCCCGGCATGGTTTCCGGCCCGCACCGCTCCATTCCCTGGACCGTCCGCTCCCTCCAGAGCGGATAGAGGCGGTAAGACAGAAGCGCTTTCCGAAATGAGGGACAGGCCTTTGCGAAATTCGCCTGTAATTATTCAGCCCTGGCGATTAAAATCACCCCTGGGGGGCTTTCAGCCGGGCGTCCACCTTCGTGGACGCTTTCC
>CAKZOY010000220.1 GCA_937138275.1 uncultured Chloroflexota bacterium | reverse complement strand
TCAGTTGGTCGCCCTCTCCAGGCCGGGTGACGGGGGAGTAGCAGGAGCAGGGGAGCGGGGGAGCGGAGGAGCGGAGGAGCGGGGGATACGCATCACGTTTTACGCATTACGTTTCACGCATTACGTTTTACGCACTACGCAACACGCAATACGGAAGGAGTGCGCCTATGTCCCTTCCAACAAAAATCATCCTCAGTGACCTCCATCTGGGAGCCGGGTACTTTAACAGCGCCAACCCCCTGGAGGATTTTCGCCACGACGACCGCTTCTACGAGTTCGCGCTGGACCTCCGGGCCGAAAGCGAGGCCACTGGTCGGCCGATGGAACTGATCATCAACGGCGACATGATAGAGTTCCTCCAGGTGCCGGCCGTCCCGGTCTCCGAATACGACCCCCAGGCGCCCTACCCCGAAGAGGCCTACCGTTCCACCGCCGAGGCCGATTCCGTCCTGCGGATGGACCTGGTCATCGCGGGCCATCGTCCCGTCTTTGAGGGACTGGGCGCGTTTCTCTCCGAGACCCCCCGCCGCACGGTGACCATCATCAAGGGCAACCACGACATCCTCCTCCACTGGCCCGGCGTCCAGGAACGCATCCGGCAGGCCGTAGGGGCGACAGGCCCAAAGGCGCCCCTGCTGACCTTTTCCGAGCGGTTCGTCTGCCGGGATGGGGTCTACATAGAACACGGTAACCAGTACCGGGACCCGCTGAATCGGCTGGACGACTTTGAGAATCCGGTGGACCCGCGCCACCCCGACCGCCTTCGGACGCCTATCGGCTCCCGGTTCGTCATAGAGTTCTACAACCACATTGAGTACCAGCGGTGGTGGGTGGATGCCATCAAACCGATCCCCGCCCTCATCGCCTACGGGATGGTGCTGGACCCGGGGTTCGCGCTAAAGGCAGTGGGGGTACTGCTGACCGCATTCCCGGGGATGATTTTCGGCCCGTTTGCGGCGGGAGAGAGGGAACCCTCGCCTCTCCGCGCGGTTCGGGAAGAGAGCCTGGAGGAATTGGTGCGGCGGTATGAGAGCGACCCGGCATATCGTCGGGAGTTCAACGACGAACTCCAGAAATATCTCTGGACACTGGGGCCGGAGGTCCCCCGGAAAGCCTGGGGACGGGCGGCAATGCTGGAGACGGGCCGTCGGATCAGTCGGAGTTTCAGCGATGGACTGGTAGAGGAGGCCCAGCGAATTGTGCGCCAGCAGGGAGTCTCGCTGGTGGTGTTCGGGCACACCCACGCGGCGCGGATGGACCTGCTGGACGGCGGGGTGTACGCCAACACCGGCACCTGGACCTGGTGGCGGGACTTCTCCCAGGCCGACCTGGAAACGTGGCGACAACTGGTGACCAATCCCGAGGCGTTTATGACCCCCCACTACCTCACCTATGTTCGCGTAGAGTATGGTCCCGACGGGCGCCCCCAGGCAACTCTCCATGACCTCAGCGGCGAACTTGCCCTGCCGAAGGCCCGCCCCTTCCGGAGGAGATGTCGGGGGTGTCGGTTCTGGTCATAAAAAACACACCCCACCCCTTTCCTGCGCATGGCGAATTACCGGCCCAGGCTGACCCAGAAACAGCGACCGAAACAGTTGGTGTGAATTGATCTCCGTCAAGGAGTAGCGCATCGGACGCCACTCCGCGGGCTTCGTGGCGGACTGCAAACGCCACTTCGCTACGCTCCGTGGCTTACTACGAACTCAATGATGTTCGTAGTGCGCTACGGAGCGAAGCGGAGTAGCGCATCGGTGGGGATACCCCTCTGGGTATCCTGCCCCCTGGGGCATCCTGAATACCCCGGGGCCCGGCGTAGGGGCGGGTCTGAGACCCGCCGAACCCAGAAATCTCTTCTTGACAGCACCCTTTCCGGGGGTATAATAGTACTGCAATATTCTTGAATAATTTATTGGAGCCTTATGCTGACCATCCGACGAGATAGCGATTATGCGGCCCGCATTCTGCTGTACCTGGCGATGCACCCCCCCGAGACCTGCATCACGGCCCGCGAGGTCGCTCGCCAGAAACTGATCCCCCCAGGTCTGGCCCGCAGCCTGCTCACGCGCCTGGCGGGGGCGGGGCTGCTGGTCAGCCGACGGGGGAAAGGGGGTGGGTTTTACCTGGGCCGTTCCCCGGCGGAAATCTCCCTGCTGGAGGTCGTAGAGGCGATAGAGGGGCCGGTCGTCCTGAACATCTGCACGGAGGAGCCCCTGGAGTGCCCGCTGATGCCCCAGTGCCCGGTGCATGAGGCCTGGGTGGATGCCCGGCAGCGGTTGCGGGAACATCTGGGGCGGATCACCTTTGAGTTGCTGGCCCGACGGGGTGCGGAATTGAATCCACCTTCAGGAGAGGTCGGATAAGGGCCGACACGGTGAAAATGAAACGGCGCACCGGAGCGATCCTCCGGTGCGCCGTTGTTTTGAGGCGCGGCGGAGAACTACACCGCAGGGTATTTTTCATGATAGCGATATTTCGGTGCCTGTCAAGCGTCTAAGACTTGCAGGGCCCATCATTTCGGGGGAATGGCGCGCCCGTGAAAAAGGGGCGGTGGGTTTGTGGGGGCGGCTTCGCCGCCCCCACAACCCCGCACCCCACCCCTTTCCTGTGCAAGGCGAATTACTGCCCAAGCCCGAAGAGAGGCAATTATCCCCCACCCTGTGGCGAGGAAGCACGCCGGTCCCTCAGCACCCCCAGCAGACCTTCTAACCCGAGCAGGTAACTCCGCCAGCCGAACCCGCAGACCTGACCGACGCACACCGGGGTGAGCCAGGAGCGATGACGGAACGTCTCCCGGGCGTAGATATTGGAAAGGTGTACTTCCACTGTCGGGATGCCGGCCCCGGCAATAGCGTCCCGCAGCGCGATGCTGGTGTGGGTGTACGCGCCGGGATTGATGAGGAGACCCTCGGCCCATCCCATCGCCTCGTGAATGGCGTCTATCAGCACGCCTTCGTGGTTAGATTGCCGGATGCGCAGTTCGGCGCAATGAGCCGCAGCGTATTCTTGCAAGGCCGCGTTGATTTCGTCCAGCGTCACCCGGCCGTAAATGTGCACTTCGCGGCGGCCCAGCAGGTTCAGATTGGGGCCGTGGAGTACCAGAATTCGGAACAGAGAAACGGAAACTTCTGCCATTTCGCCTCCTTATTTCCTCCGGAGCCGGTACGGCTGATGGGTCGCCAGCAGCCGAATCACCGGCCGGACCGGGCTGCGAGTCGTCAAAACAATGGCCCGTTCGTATTTGTGGGTGGTAACTGTTGAGCCAGCGGTTGAAACCGCACCTGGGAGGGCACTTCGTGGCCGGGCGACCGCCTGCGTGGTCGCCGGGGCGGCCCTTGAGGGGCGATTTCAATCGCTGAAGAACAATAGCCTGAACTGTTACTGTGGGTGTACCCTCCATCGCACTTGCGCTGATAGAAGGCCGTCCCGGGCCAGCCTTCAGGATACCAGAGATTCCCCAAATACTCAAGTCGGAAGTGGGCTGGCACTTCCGCTTTCCCCTCTTCACAGGCGCGCCACTCCCTCAAAGCGATTTGCTGCCCAAGCCCAGCGCAGATATCCGCTTGCGCAGTCAAAGAAATCAGAGTATACTACAGAATTGTAACCATCAGCCCGCCTGTAGCCACAAAGACCACAGGCATTTGCGAAAACCGTTTCGCTCCTATCCGCTGGCTGAATAGGGATACCGAATATGAGCCATCCGGTAGACCCAGGATTTTATGAAAGCCTATCTCGCCGCATTCGTTCTCGTTCTCGTGCTGGTTTTGACGGCCATCACTGTCAGAGGGCTGATTGTACCGATCATCCCGATGGACCCGGCACCCACCCCAACCATCGTCGTGCCGCACAACAACCCATCGCTCTCTCCGACTTTCACTCCAACGTCCACACCGGTTCCGACACCGACATCCACACCAACATCTACTCCCACTCCCACACCGACGCCTGTTTTAACGCCGCCACCGCCGCCGGTTCTTCCGCACATCACCCCGGTCTACGACCTGCCGATCAGCGAGACGTTGCCCATCACCCTGCCCGTCCCCACCCCGATGCCCCTCGTCTCCCTGCCGGACAACGTGATGAACGTTCTCCTGCTGGGGATGGACACAGAAAGCCACAACGGGGGGCGGACAGACGTGATGGTCGTCGTCAGCATCAACCCGGATATCCTGTCGGTGAGCATGCTCTCCATCCCGCGGGATTACTACGCATGGATTCCCGGCTACGGGTTCGGGAAAATCAACACCGCCTGGAACCGAGGACGGGATTACCCCGGCGGCCGGATCGCCCTGGTCAAGGCAACGGTGGAATACAACTTCGGTATCCCCATCCACTACTACGCCCTGGTGGACTTCCAGGGGTTCATCCGCATCGTGGACGCACTGGGTGGGGTGGATGTGCCGGTGGAGTGCGAGTTTCACGATACCTTCCCCGACCCCGCCAATCCGGAGCAGGGGATAGACATAGACCTCTACCCCGGCGTTCAGCATCTGGACGGTCAACACGCCCTCTGGTACGTCCGCTCCCGCTGGTCCACCAGCGACTTTGACCGTAGCCGACGGCAGCATCAGGTGCTGCGGGCGCTCTACCGCCAGGCGTTGAGCGGCGGGATTCTGGGGCGCATTCCCGAACTCTGGGACGCCCTCCGGCAAACAGTGGAGACTGACCTGGGGCTCAAAGAGATGGTCTACCTGGGCTGGATCGGGACCCGACTGGACTGGACCAACGTGAAAAGTCGCTTCATCGTCCCACCGTACGTGGATCCCTGGACCGACCCCAACGGGGCCTATGTCCTGCTCCCCGTCCCCGGCGCGCTGGAGCCGCTGATCGCGGAGGCGCTCCAGCCCCCGGCGACGGGGCGGGCCCGCCAGTCCCCCTTCACGGTGGAAATCTGGGACGGGACCGGCCGGCCGGGGATGGCGGAAGTGGCCGCGGAGCGGCTGCGCTGGGAAGGGTTCGTGGTGACGAGAATCACAGCCACCGGGGTGGTCTCCCGCACCCAGGTGGTGGATTTCACCACCACGGCCAAAGGTTCCCCCCTCTGGCTGCTCACCCGTCTCTATAACCTGAAAACGGAGGACATCCAGAAGCAGCCCCAGGAGGGACGCAGTGTGGATTTTCGCGTGGTTCTGGGGGCAAACTACGACTCCTGCATCCGGCCTGGTGCAATTCAATACGTGCCGCCGCCCACACCGACGCCAACGCCGACTCCCAATCCCTGAATATGCGCGAGACCGTGCGAAACATTCTCTGGACTCCCTGGCGAATGGCTTATCTGCGAGGGGAGGAACCGTTGCCCGAAGAATGCCTTTTCTGCCTGAAACCCCGCCTTCCAGACGAGGAGGCCCACATCCTCTACCGGGGGCGCTGGTGCTACGTGGTGCTGAACCGCTTCCCGTACAACAACGGTCATCTGATGATTGTCCCGTACATTCATGTGCCCTCGCTGGAGGACCTGGACGAGTTGACATCGGCGGAGTGGATGGCGCTGACGCAGACCAGTCTGCGGGTACTGCGTCAGGCCTACAACCCGCAGGGCTTTAATGTGGGCCTGAACATCGGGACGGTCGCCGGTGCCGGGGTGGCGGGCCACGTCCACCTGCATGTCGTCCCCCGCTGGGGCGGGGACACCAACTATATGAGCGTCGTCGGTCAGACGCGCACGATCCCGGAATGGCTGGAAGAGACCTACCGACGGCTGCGTCCGCTCTTTGAGCAGCACGCGCCAGGATGAAACGGGAAACCGTCACCATCAAGGGTACCCGACAGGGACTGCGGATCACCCTGGCCGAAGGCCTATGGGATGAGCAATTCGCCGCGCTGGCCCGAAAACTGGAACAGGGGGCCTCTTTTTTCCGCGGCGGACGCGTCGCCCTGGACGTCGGTTCTCAACCGCTCACCGAATCGCACATTCGTCAGGTCAGAGAACTCCTGGCCCGCTACGAGATGGACCTCTGGGCCGTGTCCAGCACGGCCGACGCCACCATCCTGGCGACCGTTCGGGCGGGCCTCTCTCCCCTGCTGACCGCGGAGGAGCAGGGAGTGGAAACGCCAGGGGCCGAACTCCAGGCCCCGGAGGTCCCCGCCGGGGGGCTGGTGGTGGAGCGGACGGTCCGCTCTGGCCAGCGAATTGAACACCCCGGGGACATCGTGATTATCGGAGACGTACACGCAGGGGCCGAGGTTATTGCCGGCCGCCATGTGATCGTTTGGGGAAAACTGCATGGTCTGGTCCACGCCGGCGCGGTGGGGGATGAAAATGCCGTCGTCTGTGCGCTGGACCTGGCGCCGACGCAACTGCGCATTGCCGACTACATCGCCCGCGCCCCGGAGGAGCGCCGTCGCCGACCGGTGCCGGAGATGGCCCGCGTCCGCAACGGGCGCATAGAGGCCGTTCCCTGGCCCAATCGGTAAGGAGGTGGGATGGGTGCCAGAGTAATCACCATCACTTCGGGAAAGGGCGGGGTGGGCAAAACGACCGTCACCGCCAACCTGGGGGTCGCCCTGGCGATGCGCGGCCAGCGGGTCGTGGTCATAGACGCCGACATCGGCCTGCGAAATCTGGACGTGATGCTGGGACTGGAAAACCGCATCGTCTACGACCTGGTGGACGTTGTGGAGAACCGCTGTCGGCTGCGCCAGGCGATGGTGCGGGATAAACGGCTGCAGGAACTCTACCTGCTCCCCGCCGCCCAGACGCGGGACAAGACCGCTGTCCGGCCGGAAGATATGGTGCGCGTCTGCGACGAACTGCGGGATTCCTTTGACTTCCTGCTGGTGGACTCTCCGGCCGGGATTGAGCAGGGCTTCCGCAACGCCGTCGCCCCTGCCGACGAGGTGCTCATTGTGACCAATCCCGAAGTCGCTGCGGTGCGGGATGCCGATCGGGTCATCGGCCTGATTGAGGCAGAGGGGAAAGGCCCGGCCCGTCTGATCATCAACCGGCTGAAGCCAGACCTGGTGCGCCGGGGGGATATGCTGAACACCGACGCGGTGATAGAACTTCTGGCAATAGACCTGATCGGGATCATCCCGGAGGACGAGGCCGTTATCACAGCGGCGAACACCGGTCGGCCCGTCGCCTTCACCGACAACAGTCTTGCCGGCCGGGCATTCCACGACATTGCCCGCCGTCTGCTGGGGGAAGAAGTTCCCTTTGGCCCCCTCAAGGAGCCGGGATTTCTGGGACGCCTTCTTCGCTGGATGCGTGCCGAAGGGGAGGAATCACCATGAAACTGCTGGACCGCTTGCTCCATCGTCAGGAACCACCCAGTGGCGAAATCGCTCGTGAGCGGCTGCGCCTGGTGCTGGCCCACGACCGGGCGAATATCTCCCCCGGCCTCCTGGAGGTCCTGAAAGACGAGATCATCGCCGTCATCTCCCGCCATGTCCCCATAGACCCGGAGGGGGTGCAGGTGACCTACACCGAGGGGCCGCGCGTCAACCGGCTGGTGGCCGACATTCCCCTGCAGACAGGGCGGAGACCGCGCGGGGGGTAAATGCGTTCCGTTCAGCCCTGGCGGCAATTTG
Organism: uncultured Chloroflexota bacterium; assembly: GCA_937138275.1. Lineage (GTDB taxonomy): Bacteria > Chloroflexota > Anaerolineae > B4-G1 > DUEL01 > SpSt-77. The sequence continues at coordinate 5,697 of CAKZOY010000220.1, read as the reverse complement.
ACTTCCTGCTTCTGGTGGCGATGCTCCTGCTGGTGGCGCTGGGTGTGGCCATGGTGCGCAGCGCCACCCTGAATACCCCGGACCTGGCGGATCTGTGGCGCCGTCAGGCCAATTTCGCCGTCATGGGGCTGGCCCTCTTCCTTGTACTGGCTGCCGTTCCCTATACCTGGTGGCGCTCCATCTGGTGGTTGGGCTACCTGATCGCCCTGGGGCTCCTGGTACTGGTCCTGTTTGTCGGCCGGAGCGAGATCGGCGACGTCCGGCGCTGGTTCTACATCGGTACCTTCCGGTTCCAGCCTTCCTTTCCCGCGATGTTGCTCCATATCTTTGCCGTCGCGGCCGTACTGGAATACCGCCCCTCGCGGAGACGCCGTCTCCCCACCAACGGGGAGCAGGAGGAAACTCCCCCCGGGCTGGTCCCTTACATCCTCTCCGGCCTGATCACCCTCGTCCTTGCCGGGCTGGTCTTCCGGGAGCCGGACCTGAGCACCGCCGCCATCTACGGAGTTGTCTGGCTGGCGATGGCCTTCATCTCCGGCGTTCGGCTGGTCTATCTGTTCGGCACCTTTGCGCTGGGACTGGTGGGTGCGATCCCCCTCTGGCAGATTATGCGACCGTATCAGCGGGAACGGCTGCTGGTTTTCCTGAACCCGGAGCGGGACCCGGGCGCTCTCTACAACATCCATCAGGCACTTATCAGCATCGGCTCTGGCGGTCTCTGGGGACAGGGCTACGGTGTCGGCAGCCAGAGCCAGTTGCACTTCCTGCGCGTTCGCCACACCGACTTTATTTTCTCCGTCATCGGGGAAGAACTGGGATTTATCGGGGTGATGCTGATGCTTTCCCTGTACCTGATCATCGCTTGGCGGCTGCTGCGGGCAGCGCTCCTGGCCCCCGACCGATTTGGGCGGTTGATCGTCGCGGGGATGGGCGCCATTATATTCTCTCCGCTACTCATCAATGTGGGGATGAACATCGGCCTGTTGCCCGTCACCGGGTTGCCGTTGCCGTTCATCAGTTACGGCGGGACGGCCCTGTTGACGTATATGGCCGCGCTGGGCCTGGTAGAAAGCGTGGCGATGCGGCATCAGGAACGATAATCTTCTTCGGAGGGACCGAATGAGCAAGCAAATTCGTCAGCCCGGACCATATCTCTATCCGTTGCCTGTGGTGCTGGTCACTTGTGGCATCGGCGAGAAGGCCAACCTCATCACCCTCTCCTGGGTGGGCATGCTGTGCTCTACCCCGCCCACCATCGGGATCGGCGTGCGCCCGGAGCGGCACTCCCACCATCTGATCCGGGAGGTTGGAGAGTTCGTCGTCAACCTGCCCACTGCGGAGCAAGCCCGCCAGGCGGACTACTGCGGCCGGGTCTCCGGGGAGGGCCACGACAAATGGGCCGCCTGCGGCTTCACCCGCACCCCGGCGTCCCAGGTGAAAGTCCCCCTGATCGCCGAGTGTCCTGTCAACTTAGAATGCCGCCTCCGCCATACCGTTCCCCTGGGCAGCCACGACCTTTTCATCGGCGAGGTCGTCGCCGTACACATAGACGATTCCCTCCTGGACGAGCAGGGGCGGGTGGATTTTGCCCGGCTATCCCCGTTTCTCTACACCGGGCGAGACTATTACCGGTTGGGGGAACGATTAGCGCCGGTGGGCTTTTCCCTGCGCGGGTAGATGAAATACCGTGGGGTTTGTGGGGGCGGCGAAGCCGCCCCCACAAACCCCAACTCTTCTCCCCCTCCCCGTGCGGCTGTAGGGGCGGACGATCCGTCCGCCCTCAACGGGGAGGGGGCTGGGGAGTGGGGCGAACCGATCAGATATCCGATTCGTTTATTCTAAATCAACATAAGTATACGGAGAAGTGACTCTCCCTTTCCCAAAACTGCTGTAAAAATGAGCGAACCGTGGGAAAAGATTGGCTCATGCTCTAAAATGGCGTACTTTTTCAAGGAACTTTATTTAGCAGTCGTCGTATAGGTTGTGGATTGGGGATTTCTTTTTCTCTCCCCCCATATCTTGGGAAACGTGGGTTTTCCAGCAGCAGCCCTGCGGGGGAACCGCAGGGTGGTTCGGTCCAGGGATGTGGATAAGGTGGGGATGGCAACTCCGGCAGCACGGGAGAACGTCCCGTTTTCGGCCGGGAAGAGCCCGGGCCGCGGGGTGCAAAAAGGCCTCTCTATCGTGCAGATATCCACAACACCCCGGAGTTATCCACAGAAATTGCCCAGTTATCCACAGACCATCCCCTTTCGGCCGGTAGTCAACGGGTATATATGGGGGAAGGGGCCCGGATGAAAGCCAGGAATGGGGGGTGTGAATAGGCGAATCCCCTGGGGATGACCTTGGGAAAACAGGAGGTGCACACTATGGAACTCTCTCGTTTCCTTTCCGTCGCTCGCGGCGATGAACCTGCCGAACTGGTGCTGAAAAACGGTCGGGTGGTGAACGTTTTCACGGGCGAGATTATAGAAGCGGATGTCGCCCTTGCGGATGGGACGATTGTCGGGGTCGGCAGCGGCATCGCCGGTCGGCAGGAACTGGACCTGCAGGGGCGCTACATCTGCCCCGGCCTCATAGACGCCCATGTCCATATTGAGTCCTCTATGGTGACCCCGTACCAGTTCGCCCGCGCGGTGGTCCCTCATGGGACTACAACGGTGGTGTGCGACCCCCACGAGATAGCGAACGTCGCCGGGGCGGCGGGCGTCCGCTATATACTGGATGCCTCCGAAGGCCTGCCGCTGACGGTGTATGTCAACCTGCCCTCCTGTGTTCCCGCCACGACGATGGGCACGGCGGGGGCGGAGTTGGGGGCCGACGACCTGCGCGCGCTGGGCTCTCTCCCGCGCGTCCTGGGACTGGCCGAACTGATGAACGTCCCCGGCCTGGTCCTGGGCTTCCCGGATGTGCTGGCGAAGGTGGAGGCATTTCGGGACCGGGTGATAGATGGCCATGCCCCCGGCATCGGCGGGAAGTGGCTCCAGGCGTACGCGGGCGCCGGTCCCGGGTCCGACCACGAGTGCACTACCGCCGCCGAGATGCTGGAGAAACTCCGCCTGGGGATGCGGGTGTTCATCCGGGAGTCCACCGCCGCCAAGAACCTGCGCGCCCTCCTGCCGGCAGTCACTCCTCAGAACAGTCGCCGCTGCGCCTTTTGTACCGACGACCGTCACCCCGCGGACCTGCTGGATGAGGGACATCTGGACCATCTGATCCGGCTGGCAGTCGCCGAAGGGCTGGACCCGGTCACCGCAATCCAGATGGCGACCCTCAACGCGGCCGAGTGGTTCCGCCTCCGCGACCGGGGCGCCATCGCCCCTGGCCTGCGGGCCGATCTGGTCGTCTTTTCGGACCTGAAGGACTTTCGCCCGGAGATGGTCTTCGCCGCCGGACATCTGGTGGCCCAGGCCGGGGAGCCGGTGAGCCGTTGGCCGGAACCCTCTGCAGACGAATCGGCGGTGCGGGGATCGGTCCACGTGGACTGGAGTCGGGTCTCCCTGCGCATCCCTGCGCCCGATCCAGCCGCCCGAAGCGCCCGCGCGCGGGTCATCGGCGTCATCCCCGACCAGGTGCTCACTGAACACCGGATTGAGGATGTGCCTGTGCGGGATGGCGAAGCGGTCGCCGACCCGGAGCGGGACCTGCTGAAGATTGCCGTGATAGAGCGGCATCGGGGGACGGGCAATGTGGGGCTGGGCTTTGTGTACGGATTGAGCCTGCGGCGGGGGGCGCTGGCGGGGAGCGTCGGGCACGATGCCCACAACCTCATCGTCGCCGGATGCGACGACGTCTCTATGATGACCGCCGCCCGCGCCGTGGCGGAGATGGGCGGTGGACTGGTCGCGGCGGTGGGCGAGCAGGTGCTATCTTCCGTGCCATTGCCGGTCGCCGGGCTGATGTCCGACCAGCCGGTGGAGACGGTACGACATCAGATGGACCGCCTGACCGAGGCGGCGCGGGGTCTGGGGACGGCCCTGCCGGACCCCTTTATGGCGTTGGGTTTTCTGGCTCTGGAGGTCATCCCGGCGCTGAAGTTGACCGATCAGGGACTGGTAGACGTGGAGCGGTTCACCTTCGTCTCGCTCTTTGTGTAAGGGATACCCGCACGGTTGGTGCAGCCTTCCCGTTCCAGCGGGTCCGCCGCCCGCTGGGTAAAAAGGGTTTTGTGCGCAGCGACGAACCTGCCCACAAAACCCTCTTCGCGTCCATAGAGGGTGATGAGAAAGCGGCAGGGGTTGGCGCGGGCGGCCTCTGGCCGCCCGCGCCAACCCCTATTTTCTCCCCCTTCGGGCCGGGGGGATGAGGGGGGGTAACGTCTGCCGACCAGCGATTTCTGCTTATTGTCCAAATCATTTGTCCGGCCGGACTATCACCAGGCGGTAAATAGGGATTCCCCCGTCTGTGCCACTGCTATTACCCAGCAATCTGCCATAAACGGAAATGCACCCCGCGGTGTCCCTCATTTGACAGAACCCCATTCTCGTTTATCATGGTAATTCTACAGGAGGAGAAGGATCATGGCGCGCCTGCTGCCCCCGGGCACCGTTCTGCACGCGCGGTACCGCATCCTTGCCTGCATTGGCCAGGGAGGGATGGGGGCGGTCTATCGCGCCGAGGACCTGCGGCTGGAGGGGCGCATCTGCGCGGTGAAAGAGATTCACACCGACCCCGACCTCCCTCCAGAACTCCAGGCCGAGGCGCAGCAGCAGTTCTACCGCGAGGCCAGTATCCTGGCCCGGCTGGACCACCCCAACCTGCCCAAAGTCTCCGACTACTTCACCGAGGGGGGGCGGGAGTACCTGGTGATGGACTACGTCGCCGGGCCCGACCTCCGGCAGATTCTGGAGGAGGCCCGGCGCGCCGGTCGGATGCTGGATGAAGAGCGCGTGCTGGGATGGGCGATGCAATTATGCGACGCCCTCTCCTACCTGCACAGCCAGAACCCTCCGATTCTCCACCGGGATATCAAACCGTCCAACATCAAAGAGACCGCGGGGGGACTCATCAAACTGGTGGACTTCGGGCTGGTGAAGTTGCTGACCCCCGATGATTCCCGGACCATCACCGTACTCCAGGGGAGAGGGACCGCGGCCTACACCCCCCTGGAGCAGTACGGCGGCGATACCGGGCACACCGACCCCCGCTCCGACATCTACGCCCTGGGGGCGACGCTTTACCATTTGCTGACCGGTCAGCCACCGGCGGACGCGCGGGAGCGTTTCCTGCGGCCGGATTCGCTACCTCCGCCCCGCGCGCTGAACCCGCGCGTCTCCCCCACGACGGAGCGCGCCGTTCTGGCGGCGATCGCGATGCACCCGGATGACCGCCCGCCGACGGTGGACGCGTTCCGCCAGATGCTGATGGGCACTTCCCTCTCCGACGCACTGGTTGTTCTGGTCCCTTCCCAACGGGAATGGGCGCGCGCCCTGGCCGAAAACTGGGGGTGGTTCCTGCTGGCCGCGGGCCTTCTCCTGACCGCCATCCTGCTCACCTGGCTCCTGTAGGCCACCCGCCCACCCCTTGCATGCTTGCAAACTTGCATATGTTGATTCTCATAAAGTCGTATCACCCGGTCTTTCACAAAGTCTCATAAAGTCGTATCCCATCCCTTGCCCCGATGGGAGTCCGAGCGTTCGTTCCGAGTCTTCTTTGTTGCCAGGGATTCCCTCTATCCCCCTCACCCCCCTTGCCCCC
>CAKZOY010000219.1 GCA_937138275.1 uncultured Chloroflexota bacterium | reverse complement strand
GTAGGGAGTAAGGAGTAGGGAGTAGGGAATAGGGAGTAAGGAGTAGGGAGTAAGGGCGATGAAGGTTCCTGTCTGGAATATCCAGGGAGAAAAGGTAGACGAGATAGAGTTGCGGCCCGATATTTTTGAGGCGCCCGTCAACGTGCCGTTGATGCATCAGGCGCTGGTGCGGCAACTGGCGAACGCCCGTCTGGGTACCCATAAGACCAAGACACGCGGCGAGGTGAACCGGACAACGGCAAAGTGGTATCGGCAGAAGGGGACCGGCCGGGCCCGCCACGGCAGCCGCAACGCGCCCCTTTTCGTGGGCGGCGGGATCGCCCACGGGCCCCAACCGCGCAGTTATGAGAAGCGGATGCCGCGCAAGATGCGCCGCGCGGCGCTCCGCAGTGCCCTGAGCGTGAAGGCCAGCCAGCAGCAGATCGTGGTGGTGGACCAACTGGAGTTGCCCGAACCGAAGACGAAGGAAATGGTCGGCGTCCTGCATCGGCTGAACGTGGGGGAGAACGCGCTGATCCTGCTCCCCGGACGAAATGAGAGTGTGGAGAAGTCCGTGCGCAACCTGCCGAAGGTGAAGGCGCTCCATGCCAGTTATCTGAACGTTCGCGACCTGCTGCAGTATGAGAAGGTACTGATGCCTCTGGGCGCCCTGCAGGTCATAGAGTCCATTCTGGGGTAGTGCGATGCATCTGTACGAAGTCATCAAGCGTCCTGTGTTGACGGAGAAAACCCAGCGGTCTCTCCAACTTCGTCGGCGTCAGTACACCTTTGAGGTGGACCGGCGGGCGAACAAGGCGCTGGTCAAGCAGGCGGTGGAAACCATTTATCGGGTCCGTGTGGAGTCGGTGAACATCGCCAATATGCCGGCCAAGGCGGTCCGGCGGTGGGGACGCCGCCGGGTGGTGCGGCTGCCAGCCTGGAAGAAGGCGGTGGTCACCCTGGCAGAAGGGGAACGAATCCCGGAACTGGAGATGCTGGAGGGCTAAGGTGGGGATTAAGGTCTATAAGCCAACGTCGCCCGGGCGACGGGGGATGACCGGCGCCACGTTTGAGGAGATCACGCGGGCTGAGCCGGAGCGCAGTCTGGTCGTCCCGTTGCGCAAGAAGGGCGGACGAAACGTCCAGGGACGGATCACCATTCGCCATCGCGGGGGCGGCCGTAAACGGCTGTACCGGCTGATTGACTTCAAGCGGGATAAGCACGGGATCCCGGCCCGGGTAGCATCTATAGAGTACGATCCGAACCGTTCGGCGCGCATCGCTTTGCTGGTCTACGCCGACGGGGAGAAGCGGTACATCCTGGCCCCGCTGGGCCTGAAGGTCGGGGATACGGTGATGAGTGGCCCGAACGCCGACATTCGGGTGGGGAATGCTCTGCCTCTGGAGCGAATCCCGCTGGGGACGACGGTTCACAACATTGAACTGTACCCCGGTCGGGGCGGGCAGTTGGTCCGTTCTGCCGGCTGCGCCGCCCAGGTGCTGGCGAAGGAAGGAGATTATGTCACCATCCGCTTGCCCAGCGGCGAGATGCGCCTGGTCCGCAAGGAGTGTATGGCGACCATCGGCCAGGTGGGCAATGAGGAGCATGCCAATATCCAGTTGGGCAAGGCCGGGCGGAAGCGCTGGCTGGGACGGCGGCCCCATGTGCGTGGTTCGGCGATGAGCCCGCGGGACCACCCGCACGGGGGTGGCGAGGGGCGCTCGCCCGTCGGGATGCCTGGTCCGAAGAGCCCATGGGGGAAGCCGACCCTGGGTAAGAAGACCCGGCGCAATAAGGCGACCGATAAGTACATCATCCGCCGCCGCGGTGCGCGGAGACAGTAGGGGAAAGGGAAGAGATGTCACGGTCACTGAAAAAAGGCCCGTATGTAGACCCGAAGCTGTTGCGGAAGATTGAAGCGTTGAACCGGGCGGGAGAGAAGCGGGTGATCCGCACCTGGTCGCGGGATTCTACAATCTTCCCCCAGATGGTGGGACACACTATCGCCGTTCACGATGGACGGCGGCATGTGCCCATCTACATCACCGAAAACATGGTCGGCCATAAACTGGGGGAGTTCGCCCCGACCCGGACTTTCCGAGGCCATATCACCAAGGAAAAGAAGGGCGAGGTCCGGAAGAGAAAGTAGTCCAATGGGATTTGCCCCGGATATGGGCTGGGGACGGTCTGACCGATGAAGACGACCGGTTACTTTGGGAGAGGCCGGCGCAGGCAAAGAATTGGTGAGGAGGAAGGATGGAGGTTCGTGCACAGGCAAAGCATATCCCGATGTCGGCCCGAAAGGTGCGACGGGTGATTGACCAGGTGCGGGGAATGGACGTCGTGCAGGCGCTGGAAGTGTTGCGCCTTCTGCCCCTCGCGGCGGCGCGTCCGGTGGAAAAGGTGATTCGCTCCGCCGTGGCGAACGCCGAGGAGAATATTGGGCTTTCCCGGGAGAACCTCTACATCGCGCACATTGTGGCCGATGAGGGGCCGGGGGTGGCGCCGGGCCGCGGCTGGCGGCCCCGCTTTGCCGCCCGGGGGCGATACCACCCCATCCGCCGAAGGTCGTCTCACATTACGGTAGTGCTGGAAGAGATAGAAGAGTAGGCAAGTGGGCAAGTTTGCAAGTAGGCAAGTTCATAGGAGGGCATTTTGGGACGAAAGGTTCATCCGTACGGTTTCCGGCTGAAAATCTTGCGGGACTGGAAGGCCCGCTGGTACGCCGAAGGGAAGACCTATAAGGACCTGCTCCAGGAAGACCTGCAGATCCGGGAATACATTGAGCGGGAACTGGCTCCCGCAGGAATCTCCCGGGTAGAGATTGAGCGTTTCCCCAATCAGGTTCAGGTGACCATTTGGACCGCCCGGCCGGGGATCGTCATCGGCCGGAAGGGAGGCGCGGTGAAGAACTTGCGGCAGGAACTGGAGGAGATCACCGGCAAGCGGGTACACGTGGACGTGCGCGAGGTGGAGCGACCGGAACTGGACGCCCGGCTGGTGGCGCAGAACATCGTCGCCCAACTGGAGCGCCGCATTTCCCACGGGCGGGCGATGAAGCGGGCCATCCAGCAGGCGATGCGGGCCGGTGCCCAGGGTGTCTGGATTATCTGCAAGGGCCGTATCGGCGGCGCCGAGATGGCCCGCCCGGTGGCGATGCGGGAGGGCCGGGTGCCCCGCCAGACCCTGCGCGCGGACATTGATTTCGCCCGGGCGGAGGCCTACACGACCTACGGCCGGATCGGCGTCAAGGTCTGGATTTATAAGGGAGAGGTCCTGCCGGAGGCGAGGCCGGTGGTGGAGGAGCAGCAACCTTTCGTGGTGTAGCGGATTGCAAATTGCAAATTGCAGAGCAG
>CAKZOY010000218.1 GCA_937138275.1 uncultured Chloroflexota bacterium | reverse complement strand
GCAGGGCAGGGGGAGAGGGGGGACCAAGGGGGGTGAGGGGGCATTTGCCCAGAATCACTACTCACCGGAGTGACTACGGCTCGTGGTATCCAGGACGCTATTTTCATGCTTTATGGTGCCCTTGGAGGCATGTTAAACTGTGGCAAATATTCTACCATGCTGGGACTCTCTGTCAAGGACTTCGGTGTGGGGGCTTACGCAGCAAATCATTTCGGGGGAACGGCACGCCCGTGAAAAAAGTGGGGTTGTGGGGGCGGCTTCGCCGCCCCCACAACCCCACACCCCACCCCCTGATGGGGGTGATGCGCTCATCGCCCTATGCGATGGCGGAACGCAGGACAACCAGGACTACTTCCGGCGGGGCCAGGAAACGGGCGCGCGGCGCGCCTTTGCCCTCCACCCCGATCCCCCGGCTCACATAGAGGGTGGCCCCGCCCCGCCGGTACAGCCCCGCCTCGTACCGTTTCCAGAAGGCGGAACTGGTCACGATGGCGCCGAAAAGGGGCAAGCGGAGTTGCCCCCCGTGAGTGTGGCCTGCCAGATGCAGGTCTATCCCCAACTCCGCCGCCGGCGGGAAGAGGTCGGGGGAATGGTATAGAAGGACGGTGAACGCCTTGGGGGGGCCGGGCAAGAGAGAGCGCAATCGTGCCCCATCCCGCCGGTGGTCGGCCGTACAGCGGACGCCCACCAGATGGAATCGGTGTCCCTTCATCTCCACCTCGGCGACCTCGTCGTTCAGCCAGCGGATGGGGAGTCCGGCGAAAATCTCCGGGACGACCCCGGCGCGGTCCACCGGCGGGCTGCCGATGACGGCGTAGGTGGGGGCAAGGGATGCCAGTTCCGCCAGAAGCGCCCGCGCGCCTTCGTGAGCCTCCCCGTCGTCCACCGACGAGAGGTTCAGGTAGTCGCCCGTCAGAAAGATGAGATCGGGGGCCAAGGAGCGGGCAATGTCCAGCAATTGCCGCTCCCGCGGCGTCCAGCCCTCAAAGTGAAGGTCGCTCAGGTGGAGCGCCCGCAGCCGTTCCCCTTGCTGCAGTTTGGGCGAGGCGACCTCCAGCGGGGTGACGGTGAGGCGGAAGGGCTCCACCCAGGTAGCGTAGACCTGGACGGCGGTGAGCAGGGCCTGGACGGCGACGGCGGCGGCAGCCACAGGCGGGGTGGGCCAGAGGGAGCCCAGCGCAAAGGCGACGGTCATCCGCAGGAGCGCCAGGGCCAGCAGCGGCGGCGTGACCGGTCCGTAGGAGCGGCCCCGGCGCGGGAGCAGAGAGAGCGAAATACCGTCTCCCAGGATGAAGAGGCCCAGCGCCACGCCGATAGCGGCCTGGAGGGCCATCTGCCCCCAGGGCCAGGCGCCGATCGCGGCCATCCCCAGCAACGCCGGGGCGATGGAGATGGGCCGGATGCGGCCCAGCAGGTCGCTGATCAGCAATCCCAGATGCAGAAGTCTCATAGGATTTTGACCCCAGAGGCTGGACGGTTGGCTGCGGAGGGTCGGTGGGTTGGGCATTGGGCGTTGGTGAAATGCGTTACCTGATCTCTGCGAACTCGGCGTTCTCTGGTCTGAAAACTGGCTACCTGACAGTTTTCCGATTGGACGCGGATGGACGCGGACAAGCAGTGGCTTATGTTCAAAAGCAGTGCACTTTCTCAAGGACACCTTCACCCCTCCCCCTTGCCCCCTCCCCGTTGCGGCGTTCGCCG
>CAKZOY010000217.1 GCA_937138275.1 uncultured Chloroflexota bacterium | reverse complement strand
GGTCCCGCTCCCGCCGGTAAGCAACCATCGCCGCCAGGGCCGCCGCCGCCCGCTCCGGGAAGGGGTAGTTGGGGACGCCGTACTGCTGGAGAATGGCGATTCCGGCGCTGATGCGGGACTCGCCCATAAAACAGCCCAGGATGGGCTTGTCGGCCTCCCGGGCCACGCGCCCGACGATGTGCGCCGTCTCCTCAATCTGGGTCATCGCCTGGGGGGTGACGATGACGATGACGCCGTCCACCCCCGGGTCGGCCAGCACCAGGCGAAGCGCATGCTCGTAGCGGTCGGCCAGCGCGTCCCCCAGGACGTCCACGGGGTTGGCGGCAGACGCCGCGCTGGGAAGGTCCGCCATCAGCGCCTGGATGGTTTCGGGCCGGAAACGGGCCAGTTGCAGGCCGGCGTGCTCCAGCGCGTCGGTGGCCAGGATGCCCGGCCCACCGGCGTTGGTGACAATGGCGATGCGGTCGCCCGGGGGCAGGGGTTGGTAGGCAAAGGCGAGGGCCAGGTCAAAGAGGTGTTCCATAGATTCGGCCCGGATAACCCCCGCCTGACGGAAGGCGGCATGGTAGGCCGCCTCCGATCCAGCCAGACTCCCGGTATGGGAGGAGACCGCCCGCGCGCCCGACTTCGTCACCCCGGACTTGACCGCCACGACGGGCTTCTTGCGGGTCACCCGGCGGGCGACCTCCATAAACCGCTGACCGTCCGGCAGTCCCTCTATATAGGCCAGGATGACTTTAGAGTTCGGGTCGCCCTCCCAGGCCTCCAGCAGGTCCACCTCGTTGACATCCGCCTTGTTGCCCAGGCTGACGAAGCGGGAAAAGCCGATGCGCCCCGCCAGCGCCATATCCAGGACGGCCGTCCCTAACGCCCCCGATTGAGACATAAAAGCGATGGGGCCTCCGGGAGGCATCCCCGCCGCAAAGGTGGCGTTGAGGGGGGTGTCGGTGTCTATAACCCCCAGACAGTTGGGGCCGATGATGCGGATGCCGTAGCGACGGGCGATCTGGACCAGTTCCAGTTCTCGCTCCAGGCCCTCCCGTCCCGCCTCGCGGAATCCAGCGCTGATGACGACCGCCGCCGGTATCCCCTTCTGCCCGCACTGCTCCAGCGCGGCCGGTACCAGCGCGTACGGGATGACAATGACCGCCAGGTCCACCGGACCGGGGATGTCCAGGACGGACGGATAAACCCGCAGTCCCAGAATTTCGTCGGCCTTGGGGTTGACCGGGTAAAGGGCGCCGGAAAATCCGCCGTTCTTCAAGTTCGCCAGCACCGCGTAGCCCAGTTTCTCCGGGTCGCGCGACGCGCCGATGACCGCCACGGATGATGGACGAAAAAACGGTTCCAGCATACGGTTACCCTCCGCGAGGGGATTGGTCTATTGCATGTAGCAGTTCCCAGAGCAACGCTTCCGTGTGCTCCACGGCCCGGGGCTCCAAGTGTTCTACGGTGTCGGTGGGACGGTGCCACTCGGGGAGCACGCCATCCCGCCGATGCCCCGTGAAGGTGAGGACGCGGAAACCGTATTTGGCGGCAATGCTCCCTTCGGTGTAGGCGCCGCGGAACCGGTGGGGATGGGCGTCCCATTCCGGATGTTGGCGGGCGATCTGCTCCACCAGCGCGACCAGTTCCGGGTCGCTGCGGACGGTGAGCAGGAAGGTCTCCTGGGTGAGGTAGGCAGGACTGGTCCTCGTCCCGCCCACGCTGTCCAGTGTGATCCAGATCGCCCGTCCCAGTTCGTCCCGATGGCGACGGGCGAAGTCCTCCGCCCCGTAGCACCCCACCTCCTCACAGCCGGAGAGGACCAGCCAGACCGCGGTGTGGGTCAGCGGTTCTCGTTGCAGACGCTCCGCCAAA
>CAKZOY010000216.1 GCA_937138275.1 uncultured Chloroflexota bacterium | reverse complement strand
TCCTGCTTCCTGCTCCCTGCTCCCTGCTCCCTACTCCCTGCTTCCTGCTCCCTGCTACCTGCTTCCTGCTTCCTGCTCCCTGCTCCCTGCTTCCTGCTCCCTGCTCCCTGCTTCCTGCTCCCCGCTCATTCCCTCATCCGCTCTATCTCCTGCCGCAGTGCCGGGTCCGTGTTGAGGTCCAGAGCCCGGAGAAACTCCCTATCCGCCAGGTCCCAGCGGCCCTGGAGGGCATACAGGCGCCCCAGGTCAGCGTGAGCAGAGGCCAGGTCCGGCGATAACTCCAGCGCCCTCCGCAACGCCGCTTCTGCCCCTGCCGAATCTCCGGCAAAGAGAAGGGCGCGCCCCAAAAGGCCGTGCGCCTCCCCCCTTTCCGGCGTCAGGCGGACCAGCGCCCGGGCGGCCTCCACTCCCCGCGGGTCCCCTAGACGGCGTTCCAGATAGAAGCGGACGGTCACCTCCCAGACATCTGGGTCCTCCGGCGCCAGACGGGTCGCCTCCGCCAGCCAGATATCGACAACGACGTAATCCCCCAATTCGGCGTAGAGGGAGGCCAGATACAGCGCGAACGCCGGATTCTGCGGGTCCAGGTCGTACGCGGCCTCCAGATGGGGGCGGGCAGCGGCGAGGTTGCCCTGCCGGAGATAGTAGAGGCCCAGCAAGGAGCGCGCCAGGGGCGAATCCGGCGCCTGCCGGGCAGCGGCCTCCAGATGGACGCGCGCGTCGTCGGAGCGACCCAGCAGAGCCAGCGCGTGCCCCAGCAGGGCGCGCGCGTCGGCGGAGGCGGGATCCCAGGCCACCGCGCGCTCCAGCGCCCGCGCAGCGAGGGCCGGTTCCCCTCGCGCCAGGGCAACCTGCCCCATCCGGGCCATCCGTCGGGCGATGTCCTCATCCTCCAGCGCGGCCATCAGGTCGGAGGATAACGGCGTGGACGCCGCGCGCAGATAGGGGAGGGCTGCCGCTGGGTCTATCAGTGCCAGCAAAAAACCGGCGCGCTCGCATGCCTCAAGGTCTTCGGGATCGCTCTCTGCCAGGAACTGGTACGTCGCCCGCGCCGCCTCCTCTTTTCCCAGCCACAGGTACCCCTGGGCCAGCAGGCGGCGCGTCGGGCGGTCGTCGCCGAGGGCCAGGGCGCGCTCGCCCCAGACTACCACCTGCTCCCAATCCCCCCGGGCGGCATACAGGGCGGCCCGCAGCGAGGCGACTTCCCGCGGGTCAGCCCCTCGTTCTTCCGCAGATAGGAGGGCAGACATCCCCTCCTCGGGGCGGTTCCACGCCAGATAGAGACGGGCCAGGCGCAGGTAGGGAGTAGGGTCTTGGGGACGGGCGGCAGATGCCTGCCGGTAGGCCGTCTCTGCGGCGGTTCGGCTCTTCTCGGCGGCGTAGGTATCCCCCAAAGCGATGAGTCCCGGAAAGGGGTCGGGAGTTGGGGGGGCAATAAGGGCAGGGGCTGGTGGGCGACAGGCGGCCACCAGCAGTGTACAAACCAGGAAACCGAAAATCCTCTCCCACAAAAAAGGGGTTTGCGGGCGAGGGATCCGTCCTTGTCCGCAAACCCCTTTTCCCTTCCCAACTCTCATCGGGTCAGCCGGGGGTCCAGGGCATCCCGCAGGCCGTCCCCCAGAAGGTTGAAGCCCAGCACACTCAGCATAATCGCCAGGCCGGGGAAGGTGACGGCCCACCAGGCGCCGCTGGTCAGGAAACGGTAACCATCCCCCAGCATGGCGCCCCATTCCGGCTCCGGTGGGATGGCTCCCAGCCCCAGAAAGCCCAGCGCGCCGGCCCAGATGATGGCACTGCCCATCCCCAGCGTGGACTGGACGATGATGGGGGAGAGCGTGTTGGGCAGAATGTGTCGGAAGATGAGGCGGCTATGTCCTGCACCCAGCGCCTGGGCCGCCAGGACGTAGTCCCGTTGGACCAGGGAGAGGACGGTCGCCCGCATCAGACGGGCGTAAGTGGGAATACCGACGAAGCCGATGGCGATCATCGCCCGGTCCAGCCCCGGCCCCAAGAAAGCCACGATGGCGATCGCCAGGAGGATGCTGGGGAAGGCCAGGATGACGTCCATCAGCCGCATGACGATGTTGGAGAAGAGAGATCCGGAGAGGGGGAACGCGATCAGTGCGCCGACCGCGGCCCCCAGGAGAGCACAGACAACAGCGGTGTAGGGGCTGACGAACAGGGCGGGGACGCCGCCCAACAGTGCTCCCACTCCGGCGAAGAGCAGCCATCGCCGCGAGCGGGAGGGAGAGGATAGGGAGGCCCCGAGGCCTCCTGCTATAGCGAAGAGTACGGCCGGGATGGGGTTTTCCGCCAGCCATGCCGGGATCGCCCCCAGCGCCAGGCCGACGCCACCCGTCAATCCGACCCGTTCCCCTGGGGTCATCGGGACGCTTTCGTAGAAACCGGCCAGCAATCCCAGGAGCCCCCCGACCAGCAGCGAAATCCCGACGGAGATCACCCCCACCCGCAGCGAGTTCCAGCCGCCGTGAACCACCCGCCGGAAGACGTCGCGGCCCAGTTTATCGGTGCCGAACGGATGGATGGAGGGGACCTCCGCCGTCGGTCGGAGGTTCGGCGGCTTCAGTTTCAGGGAGTAGTCCAGGTCAGTTTTGGGGTCATACGGCCAGAAGAAATGGGCCAGAACGGTGCCCAGGACGAATGTGAGGACGATCGCCATCCCGAGGCGCGCAGTAGGGCTGGCGATCAGACGCCGCCAGGCATCCCCCCAGAGGGTTCGCCGTCGGCGCAGAGGGATTCCGGAAGGGTCGGGTCGGCGGGAGGATTCCATCGGGGACTCCTCACTCGTAGTGGATTCGCGGGTCCAGGGCGGCGTAGGAGATGTCCACCAGCAGGTTGACCAGGACGAAGACCAGGGCAATCAGGAGCGTGCCGCCCTGAACGACGGGGTAGTCCCGACCGATGATGGCGTCGTAGACCCACTTGCCGATGCCCGGCCAGGCGAAGATGGTCTCGGTGAGAATCGCGCCCGCCAGCAGGTTCCCCGTCTGCAGGCCAATGATGGTGACGACGGGCAGGAGGGCATTTTTGAGCGCGTGGCGGAAAAGGACCAGCCGCTGGTGAAGCCCCTTGGCCCGCGCGGTGCGGATGTAGTCTTCCTGGAGCACCTCCAGCATACTGGCGCGGGTCATTCGGGCGATGATAGCCAGCGGGATGGTCGCCAGGGCCATCACCGGCATCGCCAGATGCTTGACGGCGTCCACAAAGGCCTCCCACTGTCCGGTGAGCACCGTATCCACCAGCAGGAGGCCAGTGATCCGCCGCACCTCCATGGCGTGGTCCAGCCGCCCGCCGATGGGGAACCAGTTCAGAATGACAGCGAAGAGCATGATCTCCATCAGCCCCAGCCAGAAGATGGGCATAGAGACGCCGATCAGGGCGCCGACCATGCTGAGGCTATCTATCCAGGTATTGCGCCGGGCGGCGGAGATGATGCCGATGGGGATGCCCAGCGCGACAGCCACCACCATCGCAGCCAGGGCCAGTTCCACCGTGGCGGGGAAGCGCTGGCGGAGTTCCGTGGCGATGGGGATACGTCGGTGGATGGAAGCGCCCAGGTCTCCCTGAACCAGCCGTCCCAGGAAGCGGATGTACTGGCTATCCAGGAACCCCTTCAGGTCGCCCTGCTTTAGGGCTTCCCGGTCCAGGAAGAGGGGACGGTTCAGCCCCAGTTGTTCCCGGATGCGCTGGACGTTTTCCTGAGAGGCATGCTCCCCCAGCATCGCAACGGCCGGGTCACCGGGGATCAGGCGCAGCAGAAGGAAAACGATAACCGTCACCCCCAGCAGGGTAGGGATCATTGAAATCAGCCGCCGGATCAGATAACGGGTCAACAGGCCCTCCTGAAGTAGAAAGGTGACGGTCACCGAAAGGTGACCGTCACCTCGGGTTTCGTCAGGCCGTTACGGCTGGATTTCCACCCACCGGTAGTAGTCCGCACCCACAGGCTGTGGGACGTAACCGGTCACCTTCTTGGAGAAGATGAGCGGTGTCTGGTTGTGAGCGATCCAGATGCGGGCGACGTCGTCGTGGAGCAGTTGCTCCGCCTGCTTGTAGAGCGCCTCCCGCTCGGCCGGATTGGGGTTGACCAGCGCCTTGTAGAGCAGCACGGCAACTTCCTGGTTGGCGTACCAGCCTTCCCGGCCGGCCGGCTCCTTCACCTCATCCTCGCTGCTCAGGCCGCCGAAGAAGTAGTTCAGGAAGTTGTCCGGGTCGCCGTTGTCGCCGCCCCAACCCAGCATGTAGAGGCCCATCAGCAGGCCGTTCCGCCGCAGGCTCAGGTAGGTCGGCCAGTCGCCGGCCAGTTCCAGCTGGGCGTTGATGCCCGCCTTCGCCAGGTCGGCGGCCATCGCCTCGCCGATCTCCTTGGGGCTGGGATAGTAGAAGCGGGTCACCGGCATGTAGTAGAATTTCAGGGGGATTTTATCTCCCGCTTTGTAGACGATGTTCCCCCCGGCATCCGGCACATCCTCGGCGATGGTCACCTCGCTCAGGCCGTCGGGGAAGCCCGCCTCGGCCAGGAGTTGCCTGGAGAGGTTGGGGTTGTATTCCCAGTCCTGAATGGCATCATTGTAACCCATCACGAGAGGCGGCAGGAAGGTCTTGGCCACCAGGCCGTACTTTCCGTAGAAGTTCTGCACCAGCGCCTGCCTGTTGATAGCGTGGGCGACGGCTCTCCGCACCCGGACATCCTGGAATTCCTTGATCTTGTAGTTGAAGGCCAGGTAGGCGGTGTTCAGCGCCGGGCGGGTGAGGATGTAGAGGTTCGGGTCGGCCTCGGCCGCGGCCAGGTCCTCCACCGTCGCCTGCTCCGTGGCGTGGATATCGCCGGCCTTCAGCGCCAGGAAGCGGGCGGAGTCGTCGGGGATCACCCGCCAGACGATCTCGTCTATCTTGGGCCGGCCTCCCCAGTACTCGTCGTTGGCCACCACGGTGATATGGTCGCCCTCCACCCACTCCTTGAACTTGAAGGGCCCGGTGCCCACGCAGCCGACCTCCGGCATCCCGTACTTCTCACCGTACTTCTGGATGGCCGTGGGGCTGGAGATGGCAAACATGTCCATCGCCAGGTTCGCCAGGAAGGGAGCCAGAGGCTGGGCCAGGGTGAACTTGACGGTATAGTCGTCCACCTTCTCCACCGCGGTGATGAGGCTGGCATCATCAAAACCGCCCCACATGTACTCGTAGTACTCAAAGACCTGGCTGGGGAAGTGGTAGGGGTGGTTGGTGAAGCGCCAGCGCTCAAAGTTGAAGATGACAGCATCGGCGTTGAAATCGGTGCCATCGTGGAACTTGACGCCCTTGCGGAGTTTGCAGGTCCATTCGGTGGCCGCCTCGTTGGGCACGCACTCCTCCGCCAGAGCGGGGACGGGCTTGGTGGAGCCGGGTTCATACTGATAGAGGGGCTCCAGGCACTGCCCGGTCACCCGGAAGGACTCGCCATCGGTGACGATGGCCGCATCCAGTTGCACCGAGTCGCCGCCGCGGCCGAAGATGAAGCGGACGACCTCCGGGGCCTTCGTCGGCGGGACAGGCGTGGGAGCAGCAGTCGCCGCAGGAGGTGGGGCGGTGGTGGGGGTGGCAGTGGGCCGGCAGGCGATCAGGCCCAACAGCAGGGCGCCAACGGTCAGAGCAGTGAAGACGCGCAGCAGTTTCATTATTCTCCTCCTCGGATTTTTCGTAGAAACGGTTAAAGAGGCACGTAAGAGGCTCACTCCTCATCTTTCCCGGCATCACCTCCTTTCCGCTGGCGGTTGGGATAGTTCTAGTATAACAAGCGAGGAATAAATGTCAAGCCGGGGTTACGGGGGGCTTGCGCAGCAATTCGCCCCGCATGGGAAAGGGGTGGGGTGTGGGGTTTGTGGGGGCGGCTTCGCCGCCCCCACA
>CAKZOY010000215.1 GCA_937138275.1 uncultured Chloroflexota bacterium | reverse complement strand
TGGGGTTTGTGGGGGCGGCTTCGCCGCCCCCACAAACCCCACACCCCACCCCTTTCCTATGCAGGGTGAATTGCTGTACAAGCCCAGGTAGGGGGATTCCATCAGGGAATCATTGCCAGAAACTCGGCCAGAATGGCCGCCGTTGCCCCCCAGATTTTGTATTTCTCTACCGCATAGTAAGGGATGACTATCTCCCATCCATCCTGCTCTACCCGATCTTCGCGCCGTACGCTCGGGTCCAGAAAGGTGACCAGGGGCACTTCCAGTACCTCTGCAACCTCCAGCGGGTCGGGCCGGAAAAGGGGACGGCGCGGGGTATAGGCAACAAAGGGGTGGATACAGTTATGGCTCACCGGGACGTACAGGGGGGTCAACGGTCCCAGAATTTCTATTTCATCCGTAGAAATTCCCAACTCTTCGCGCGTCTCCCGCAGCGCGGTCTCCGCCAGGGTGGGATCCCCCTCTTCTTTCCCCCCTCCGGGAAAGGAGACCTGCCCGGCATGATGTTCCAGGTTGACCGTCCGGACCGTAAACGCAATGTGGAGTTGACCCCGGAGCGGATAGAGCAGGAGCAACACCCCGGCCTGCCGGGGATGGGAACCCTCTGGAGGCCGCAAGGGACGGGGGCGAGGGGCCATAGTAATCTGTGCGGCGATCCCTGGCCGCGCCCCCTGCATCGCGTTCCGGATTTTCTCAATAGTAGGCTCTGTCATATCGGACCGGGGGCGACGCGATGTCCTGGCGGATGCCCCTCTGATCTCTTAATCCTTCAGCACATGCCGGGCAATCACCAGGCGCTGAATTTCGTTTGTTCCCTCGCCGATGGCGCACAGCCGCTGGTCCCGATACATCCGCTCCACGGCGTATTCCCGGATATAGCCGTAGCCGCCGTGAATCTGGATGGCCTTCCGGCAAACCCGCTCGGAGACCTCGGTGGCGAAGAGTTTGGCCATAGAGGCTTCTTTCGTGAAACGCACTCCCCTTGAACGAAGCCAGGCGGCACGGTAGACCATCAACCGGGCCGCGTCTATTTCTGTAGCCATTTCGGCAATCATCCACTGGATGGCCTGGAAATTGGCAATGGGTTGGCCGAACTGGACCCGCTGTTTAGCGTAGGCCACCGAGCGCTCAAAAGCGCCCTGGGCCAGTCCCAGCGCCATCGCAGCGATAGCCACCCGTCCCGCATCCAGTGTGGTCAGGAATTGCTTGAATCCCTCGTTCTCCCGCCCCAGCAGATTTTCGGCGGGAATCCGGCAGTCCTCAAAGAACAATTCCGAAGTGACCGACCCCTTCAGGCCCATTTTTTTCTCATCCCGTCCCGGACGGAAGCCTGGCGTGCCCTTTTCTATGATAAAGGCCGAAATGCCCCGCGTGCCCGCCTCGGGGTCGGTCTTGGCGGTGACGACAACGACATCGGCGACGGAGCCGTTGGTGATGAAGCACTTCTGGCCGTTGATGACCCAGGAATCGCCATCCCGGACCGCGCGGGTGCGGGTGGCTCCCGCATCGGAGCCGGCCTGCGGTTCGGTGAGGCCGAAGGCACCGATCTTCTCGCCGCGCGCCAGGGGGACCAGATATTTCCGCTTCTGCTCCTCGGTGCCGAAGAGATAGATGGGCTCACAACAGAGGGATGTGTGGGCATCCAGAATGATCGCCATCGTGCCGGAGACCCGGGCGATCTCCTCCAGGGCCAGCACCATGGCGATGTAGTCGCCGCCGGAGCCGCCGTACTCTTCCGGGAACGGCAATCCCAGGATCCCCACCTCCCCCATCCGGCGGAACAGGTCTTCGGGAAAACGGTCCGTCTCGTCTATCTCTTCCGCGCGGGGAGCGACCTCCTTCTCGGCAAATTCCCGCACCATTCGCTGGATCATCCGGTGCTCTTCCGAAAGTTCAAACTTCATCGGCGTACTCCTCCCGACGGGATTGGTTCTGGAAATCGCAGCCTTCTGCTCTCTGCAAACGATCCGGGCGTATCGGGGAGAGAAAAATTTTCTTAAACCACCAAGAACACGAAGGACGGTACAAAGAACACGAAGAAATTTTTTAAATCTTCGTGCCTTTCGTGGTGATCAAAAACCACAGAGACGCAGAGGGCACAGAGAAACACGTGTGGCAAAAACTACCCATGCAAAACCCTCTCCCCCGAGTCCCATAAGCGCCTCAGGGCGGCGAGAGGGGCAAAGTGGCGCCGAAGGCTGAAACCCTCCGGTCAAAGCAAAACCCTAAACGCCGTGGCTTACTACAAACAGACGCCACTCCGCTGCGCTCGGTGGCTTGCTATAAACAGACGCCACTCCGCTACGCTCCGTGGCTTACTACAAACAAATGCGATGGCGTTTGTAGTGCGCTACGGAGCGAAGCGGAGTAGCGCATCAACGCCACTCCGCTGCGCTCGGTGGCTTGCTATAAACAGACGCCACTCCGCTACGCTCCGTGGCTTACTACAAACAAATGCGATGGCGTTTGTAGTGCGCTACGGAGCGAAGCGGAGTAGCGCATCAACGCCCCTCCGCTGCGCTCCGTGGCTTACTACATTGACAATGGCAAATTTTAAGTTATAAACAAAAATTAGCAGCTGCGCCCCTGGAAAAGGCCGCTGGAAGGGCAAAA
>CAKZOY010000214.1 GCA_937138275.1 uncultured Chloroflexota bacterium | reverse complement strand
GATTCCCCCTGCACGATGGGCGTGGGGGCCGGAGGGATGGCCTCCTTGCGGTGTTCCAGAGGGCTATCCACTGTGACCCCCGCTACATTAGTAAGTTGACATATGGAAGTGTGGGGGCTTTCACCGGACACCTGGTTTTTATAGTTTGTATTGATCTCGCCATCCACCCTCACTTCAAAGGAGAAAGCGATCTTGCCCCCGGGGGGAACGCCGGGCACATCCGTCCACCAGATGATGTTCTTATAGGTAGGATGTGTCTGCGGTGTTCCCGGCGGCGAGGAAGAGACCATCCGCACGAACCGGAAATGTTCGGGCAGCGTGTCGGTGATGATGATCGGACCGGGTATATTGGTGTTTCCTCTATTTTCCAGAGTGATGGTATACACCACCGTCTCTCCCGGCTTCTGGAGGGTAGGCGCCACACTTTTGGAGACCCTAATCTGGGGGACCACCCATATCTGGGCCATTTTGTCATCCATAAAGACCCGTGGACCCAGAGTGGTCGTCATTACATTAAAATAGTCCTTATTGATGCAATCGAGGCCCAGAGGCGTATCGGCCCCTACCCAGGCCCGGAACGTGAAACTGATCACGCCGTCTCCGGGGATATTCAGCCCCGTCCAGAGCACCGTGTTGGTCGCCACAGTGGTGGGCATCGGGCCGTGGACCATGGTGATGAAACGGAAGGTCGGGGGCAAGATATCCAGGGCAGATCCGTTGACTACCAGCTCCCGGTAGGGGTTGTAAATGTAGACCGTGTAGGTGATCGGGCGGTTGGGATAGGTTTGTACCGGGTCATTCGGCGGGGCGGATGTCTGCGCTACCTTGTACTGCGGGGCCAGCGCCTTGAGGGAAACGTCACTGACACAGGTAATCGGAAAGACCATGCCGTCGGCAATTGCATTACAATTGCTCTTGAGATTCTTGATGTCTTTGTTGATCGGCGCGTCCAGGCTTATCCGCACGGAGAAGGTCACGTATGTGGTCTCCCCAGGCTGGAGGGCGAAACTGGACGGGAAATTCCAGGAGATCACGCGCGACGTACCCTCATATCCGGTGATGACTCCCGGCACCGCAGCCCATGCGTTGAGGAAATCCAGGTAGGCAGGGAGGGTTTCCGAGATTCGGATATTGACGGCCGGCATAGAGTCGGCGCGATTCAGGTTCTGCAACTGCAGAGTGTAGGTAACAATTCGTCCCAGCCTTTCACCGCCAGAAAGGCCGGTCTCGGTAGTGAAACTTTTGCGCAGTTCCAGTACCGGTCCCACCACCGATGACCCTACAATATAATCGCCGGTCCGGACACCTGGTGTAGACGTGGTGATGGCGGCCGAGTTCTCAATAGACGAGGGCCCGACCACTACCGGTAATCCCTGGGGTTGCAGAAAGTCGGGGACTCCCATGGTGAACACAATAGTGCCCACCACTCCAGGGCCCATAGGGCTCAGCACCCAGGTCGCCTCCCCGCGGCGCAAGGCCAGGTTGAGAGTGTAGGTGAAAAACTGCACGGTCACACCGGAAACCTGATAGTTGCCGTTGTATTCCGCCAGAGGCGGATTGCCTTCTCGGTCATACTTCTGCGATTTCGTCGTCCAGGTATCGGTGATGATGACCCCGTTCAGCGTCTGGCCTGTGGTATTGGTAAACGTGAGGGTGTAGGTGAGCACTTCCAGGATATTGATCTGGTCGGGCCCCTCTTTGTGCAGAGGCAGACCCACCTGCTGGACGAGGGGGATGTCTACCGGTGCGGGATGCGGGGCATCCGGCGCGCGATGAGGGGCGGAAAACATTCCGGTGACGGCGAGGGTTTCGGATTGGAGGGCGAGGATCACCCCGATCAGCGCCAGCACAGCGACAAGCAGCGCTCCCAGTATTCTTGGGTGTCCATACGTTTTGCACATCTTACCTGCCTCCTCTCCTGAAAAAACACGGTGCACACTACAATCAACCGTCAGTTGTCAGGAAGAGCGCTTCGCCGAATTTCGTACTCCGGCCATCCGGTCCGGGTGGTTGGTGATGATCGCATCTACTCCCCACCCCATCAGTTGCCGCATCGCCTCTTCGTCGTCCACGGTCCAGACGATGACCCGCTGGCCGCGGGCGTGGGCCCGCCGGATGGTCTCCGCGGTCACCATACCCCACCAGGGATGGACCGCCTCCGGCCGCAGGCCGGGGATGAACGCCGCCGCCAACCGCGCCGCGCGGGAGAGAGGCGCCGTCTCATACAGAAAGCCCAGCGGGATGTGCGGGGCAGTCCGCCGCATCCGCCGCAGCGCAAAGGGGTTGAAAGACGAGATGAGCACCCGCTCCGCCAGGCCGTACCGCGCCACCCGCGTCGCCACCGCCGCCTCCAGGCCCGGGTAGTCGCTGCCGGGCATAGACTTCAGTTCCACGTTGATGAGCAACCGGTTCCCCGCCTCGGCGAAGACTTCCTCCAGGGTGGGGATTCGCTCCCCGGCAAAGGCGGGGGCAAAGCGGGAACCGGCGTCCAGTTCTTTCAGCGCCGCCAAGGGCATATCCCGCACCCGGCCGTGGCCATCGGTGGTGGCGTCCACGGTGAAGTCGTGGATGACCACCGGCACGCCGTCGGCGGAGAGATGGACGTCCAGTTCTACGCCATCGGCGCCCCGTTCCACCGCCTTGCGGAAGGCCGCCAGGGTATTGGGCGGGGCGGCCGCGCTGGCCCCCCGGTGGGCAATGTTCAGGGTGTGCTCGGCAGTCAGCCAGAGAGAGCGCATCTTACGCCTTACGTTTTACTTTTTAC
>CAKZOY010000213.1 GCA_937138275.1 uncultured Chloroflexota bacterium | reverse complement strand
TTGTCAATATAGTTACCAAAAAGTTACCTCTTCCCGCCCCTGCAATTTCTCCAACACCTTTTCTACGATCAGGCCCATATGACGTGAATTGGCAACAAAATCCAGCCGGTCAGAGGGAATAGCAAGGACTGGACAAAGATTAAACCGGGCAATCCACTCCTCATACAACTGATTCAATTGCTCCAGATATTCCGGAGCAATATCCCGTTCAAAGGGACGCCCGCGCTGGGCAATGCGAGCCATCAGCGTGGGCACAGAGGCCCGCAAGTAGACGACCAGGTCGGGAGGGGGCAGGAGAACACTCATCACCTCGTACAATTCCCAGTAACTCCGATAGTCCCGCTCGCTCATCAGCCCCTGCCGGTAGAGGTTGCAGGCAAAAACTTCCGCATCCTCATAGACAGTACGGTCCTGAACAACCGAGTTCGGGCGCTGGAGCAACAAGTAGTGATGCCGTAGGCGACGGGAAAGGAAAAAGACCTGGGAATGGAAACTCCAGCGGGACATGTCCCGGTAGAAGTCCGCCAGGTAGGGGTTATCCGAAACCGCTTCGTAGAAGGGTTCCCACCCCAGGCGCTCGCTCAACATGCCCGTGAGGCTGGATTTGCCGACGCCGATATTGCCCGCAATGGCGACGAACCATTTTTTCATCAGGCATGCACCCTGTAGTGGTTTTTTTATGTTTCCGCCCGGCGAAAAGCAAGGGTGAAAGTACTTCCTTTGCCTACTTCGCTTTCCACACTGACCGACCCCTGGTGAGCCTCCATGATTTCCCAAACCAGGGCGAGGCCGATCCCCATCCCGCCAAACCGGCGGGTGGTAGAACCGTCTACCTGATAAAAGCGCTCAAAGATGTGCTTCAGATGCTCCTCGGGGATGCCGATTCCCTCATCCTGGACAGCCACTTTCACCCATTCCCCCTCACTCCAGGCCCGGATACTCACCGTCCCTTCATTCGGGCTGAACTTGATAGCGTTATCCATCAGTTGAGAAAGGGCCAGAAGTAGATGCTCCCGGTCGGCCAGGATCAACGGCAGGTTCGCAGGAATATCGGTCAAAATACGAATTCCCGCATGTTCAGCCCGATGCTCATAGTGTTCCACCACCCAGGAGATCGCATCGGAGAGGGAAATCAGGGTCATTACCATTCCCTCTGGGTGAACGGTGCGCAGCGCGGTCAGATTACTGATCAATTGGGCCAGGGTTTGAGTCCGCTCGTAGACAATCTGAAGGGCAGAACGTTGCAGAGGCTGTATAGCCCCTATTTCCTCGTTCAGCAAAAGTTCCACGTACCCCTGAACCAGGGCAAGGGGTGTGCGGAGTTCATGCCCCACATTCTGGATCATCTGCTCCCGTAGTCGGTCCAGATTCTGAAGCCTCCGCAGCGCAGCCGCCAGTTCGGCCGATCGCTCCTCCAATTGCTGATACAATCGGGCATTCTCAAGAGCAATAGCAGCCTGTCCGGCAAAGGCCAGGGCGACCCGGGCATGTTCCTGAGTATAAAAACCCGGTTCCCGCTTATCCAGGGTCAGCATCCCAATGACCCGATCTCCGTAGAGAAGCGGGACCCCCATCCAGGCGCGGATATTGGCCGCTGCATGGGGAGGTTGACAGAATCTCTCGTAGAGCACAGGGGCGTCTTCCAGAATCAAGGGGGCCCGCGTACGGATCACCTGGCTGTTGGGATTATCGTTCACCGCCGGGTCTATTGTGATCCCCAGGAGTTCATCCATATTCGGGAATCCCCGCCCTGCGATGATCTCCAGTTTCCCTTCCCGAAGCAATTGCACCGAAGCACTATCATAGGCCACAACATATTGAAGTTCGGTCAGGATCAGTTCCAGAACCTCCCGCAGATCCAGCACTGTGGTTATCGCCCGGGCGGCGCGATAGAGACTCTCCGCTTCTCTCCGGCGATTTTGCTCTTCCCGGTAGAGACGAGCATTCTCCAAAGCGATTCCCAGTTGCCCGGCGATTGCACTGAAGAAAGCCAGATCTTCCTCATTAAACGCATTCAGCCGCCGGCTCTGCACATCAAGCACCCCGATGACCTCGCCGCTGACCCGAATGGGGACACTCAACTCAGAACGCACTTCCGGATGGCCTCCGTAGTAGAAGGGGACCTTCCGTACATCCCGAATCAGCATCGCCTTGCCACTTTGAAAAACCACTCCGCTCACACTCCCGTCCATTGGGATTTGAATTTGCTCCACCGAAACATCGTAACCAATCTGGGCGGGATGGATGCGTAATGATTTCCCACGCTTATCCGGGAGCACGATGGCGAGAAATTCTACCTGTAAGGCCGACCGCAGTGTCTGGATGGTGCGCTGCAGCACCTGATCAAAATCCAGGGTAGACGCAGCAGCCAGCATCACCTCCCGCAACGCCCAGGCCTGAGCCTGCCGCCGGAGACTTTCCTGGTACAGATAGGCATTCTCTATTGCCGTCGCCAGTTGATTCGCAACGGTCTGCAAAACCTTAATATCCTCAAGAGTAAAGGCCGCAGGGCGGTCCGATTGGACCGTCATTGCGCCGATCACCCGCTCCCGGCTTAAGAGCGGTAGGGCCATTTCCGAACGGGTCTTCGGGAGAAGAGGGTTATCAAACCGGGCTGCCTCCTTGCCCACATCCAGTGCAATGCGGGGCTTGCCATACGCGGTGCACCAGCCGATCATAGAGGAACCGCCAACCTCCAGTTTGTGCCCCATTTCCAGCATCTTTCGCCCGGCTTCCCCCGTCCCTGCCCGCAGGACCGCCCATCGCCCGGTCTCATCCACCAGAAAGACGCCCACATAATAAAGATTAAACTGCTCTCGTACCAGTTCAACCGCCTCCGAAAGCAACTGTTGCAGGTCCAGAATGGAGGTTGCTACGCGGGCTACTTCCGCAGCAGTCGCCAGTTGGGACGTCCGATGGCGGCTCTCTTGCAACAGCCGAACGTTCTCCACAGCGATGGCGGCCTGCGTCGCGATTCCTTCCAGCAATTGGCGCTCTTCCTTCCCGAAAGCGTGCGGGGTATAGGACTGAACCGAGAGAACGCCCACCGTCCGATCCCGCACCTGGAGAGGCAACACCGCTAACGAGCGAGTGGGGTCCCCGATTTGAATGGCCGGAACGGGCAGCTCCTGCTTTTCCACATCGTCTATCCATAAAGGCTGGCCTGTACGGATGACCCAGCCAGCCAGGCCCGCGCCCTCCGAGAGTTTCCGCCGCAATAGCGGTCGCTTGTCGCCCCGGTCTATCAAAACCGGAAAGTACACCTCTTCCTGAAGGGGATCGTAAAGCCCGATGTACAACGTGGAAATTCTCAGAATCCGCTGGAGGGCATCAGCAACGGCCATCAAGACGGATTCCAGGTCCGG
Source organism: uncultured Chloroflexota bacterium (assembly GCA_937138275.1). Lineage (GTDB taxonomy): Bacteria > Chloroflexota > Anaerolineae > B4-G1 > DUEL01 > SpSt-77. Next base: position 3,414 of record CAKZOY010000213.1, on the reverse strand, counting down.
AGCAGAGATGATCTGGTAATCAATCTCCTGGAAAGCCGCAAAAACTTCTGCCCATTGCTCCGTCTTCCAGGATAGCATAGTATGAGCCACTGCGATCGCGGCCTGATCAGCCAGAGAGCGGTAAAACTGGACGTCTTTCGGAGTACAGGTATGCAGGTCATTGTAGTAGAAAACCAGCGCCCCCAGAGTCTGGTTCCGGTAAGTCAGGGGAAGAACAACATAGGAACGGAACCCCTCTTGACGGGCTGCGTCCCAGAGCGCCTGAGCCTCCGGATCGTGCCAGGCATCCTGCACAAAAACCGGATGAGGTTCCTGGAGAAGTCGGGCACCGGGGATCGCCCGGAACATTGAGGTCACCACGGAGAGATAGGCGTCAGAAAGCCCGCGGGCGTACCCAACGGTTAACCGATCGCGGTCGGCATCGTAGAGATAAACGGCCCCGCGGTCAGCGTCTGTCCCCTGGAGGCCAGCATCAACGATCTCCGCCAGAACACCCTCCAGATCGGCGCCGACAATCAGCCGCTGGACCACGTCCGGGGAAAAGGGAGCATCTACCAGCGAACTCTCTTCGGAGAGTTGCTCCCCTTCCTGCTCAATTCTCTCTTCCAGATCAGCGGCGGACATCCAGTGACACCTCTATGCGTCGCAGATACTCACGCGATGCGCTCAGGGCACGACGGGAATCCGAGGAACGACCGGTCGGATCTGCAGCAAGGGCCGCACCCAGCGCGCCGATTGCCTGGGTCAGGGCAAGAAACTCCTCCACCGGAGAGCGCAAGGATACCGGGGGACTTTCTTCCGCCCCAACCGTCCTCCTCCCGATATGCGCCTGCACTTCCGCAGAAGCGAGCGCCGTACGAATTTGTCCCTCTATGTAGGCCAGGTCCTGGGGATTGCGCACAAAGTCCAGATTGTCCGTATTGATCACCAATAGAGAGGTTGCTGCATAGTTGGCAAAATGCCTCTCGTAGGCCTGACGCAGACTTTCTATGTAGCCCGGGTCTATCCCCCGCTCGTAGGGACGATCCCGGGTGGCAATTCGGGCCATCAGCACATCCAGGCTCGCTTGCAGATAGACAACCAGGTCAGGCCAAACCACCTTCTCCGCCAGCGCTTGATGAAGCCGTTCATAGGTCGCCAGTTCGTCTCCCGTTAGATTCAGATGGGCGAAGAGACGGTCTTTGGCAAATGTATAATCTGCAATCAACGGCTGCTCCCTCACCCGAATTTCCTGCTGTTGCCGATAGCGGCTGAGCAGGAAGAAAATCTGGGTCTGAAAAGCGTACCGCTGGCGGTCCGCATAAAAATCGGAGAGAAAGGGGTTCTCCTCAAAAACTTCCAGGAGCAAATCGGCCTGGAAACGGGGTTGTAGCAACCGTGCCAGGGCCGTCTTGCCGACCCCGATGACGCCTTCAATAGCCAGGTAGAACGGTCTAGCCACCCCCCCTCCTTGCGCAAACGATTCCCTGGTTTAAGGATACTCCGAAAGAAGAGAAAAGTCAAGCCATGGTCCTCAGCCCCATCGTTTGACGATACTGCTAGCCATGCTACAATTCTTCACATGAGGAGAGATTGGCTGAGCCGACTCGTCATCGTCATAGACCGCTACATGCGCCGACGCCTGGGAATATGGGAATTCAGCGATGACCCGGATTGTATCCTGCGGGTGGGGATCGCCCGCTCCCGCTGGCGGGTGTCCCTGAGCGATGGCACAATCCTCCAGCCGGGAGAGACCATAGGAATGATTCATGCCTGGAACGAGCGCATCCCCCCCATCCCTCCCGGCGGGGCAGACTTGGGCTGGGCCCGGGAACTGCGCCGACGACTGGTCCGCTCTTTTCAGCTGCTGGCCCAGGCCACCCGCCAGGACCCCCGCCTGCAAACCATCCGTGGATTCGGCGGCCCGGGAATCCTGCACTTCTCCCCCGCCATCCTGCGCTTGCTGGAACGATTGGGAATAGAGACCTGCGAACTGCCTCCTTTCACCTTCCGGGACCGAATAGAAGAGCAGGTAAACCGGATATGGACATGGCTTATGCGCCGCACCTTCAACCCGGTCAGTGTGGAAGACCGCGGTTTGGACATATTGAGCCGCCGCTTTTACTGGATCAGCCGGGAAAAACTACTGCAAATGTATAGTGAAGAAAGGAGTGAATGATGAAAGAGATTGTCCTGCCCCCACCCCAATTAGAGGGGAAAATCTCGCTGGAGGCCGCTATCGCCGCCCGGCGGTCGGTGCGTTCCTTCACATCGCAAGAACTCACCCTGGAGGAGATCAGCCAGTTGCTCTGGGCCGCCCAGGGGATCACCGGCCCGAAAGAGTACATGCGGGCCGCTCCATCGGCCGGAGGATGCTGTCCCCTGGAATTCTACGTCTGTCGGAAGGACGGGATCTGGCGTTACCGCCCGCAGGGGCACCGGCTGATGCTCCACCGGCCCGACGACATCCGCGCCCCCCTGGCCGAGGCGGCATGGAACCAGAACTACATCGCCCAGGCACCTGTCACCTTCGCGATCAGCGCCGTCTTCTCCCGCACCACCCGCCGCTACGGTGAACGAGGCCGGATCCGCTACGTTCCGATGGACGTGGGCCACGCTGCCGAGAACCTCCTGCTGCAGGCCGTTGCCCTGGAATTGGCCAGTGTGCCCATCGGCGCATTTGACGACGCCGCAGTGGCCCGGGTCCTGAACCTGCCCTCCGAAGAAGAGCCGCTCTACCTGCTGCCGGTGGGCCATCCCAAACAACGGTGATGAGGTGAGATATGCCAGTGCTGGTGGTCCCGCGCGTTCTCTGCTTCCTTCTCTATGAGGAAGACGTGTTGCTCCTGTACGGCGCGTCCGACAAACCCCTATGGGCAAGCCGCTACAACGGTATCGGTGGACATGTGGAGTCAGGGGAAGATATCTACTCCGCGGCGCGGCGGGAAATTGAGGAAGAGGCCGGGATTCCCTTCGCCGACCTGCGCCTGCGCGGGGTGGTTCACGTCGCGCCGGAAGGGGATGAGCCCCCGGTGATGATGTTTGTCTTCACCGCCCAGGCGCTCTCCCCCTTCGTCCGGTCATCCCCCGAAGGCACACCTGTCTGGGTGCCGCAGGACATGGTTGGCACCTTAGAGGGTGTGGTAGGCGATGTGCCGGTTCTCCTGGAATGGGCACTGAACATGCAACCGGACGACCCGCCGTTCTCGGCCTACTCCACTCGGGACGAAAAAGGGCAGATCCTCCTGACCCGCGGAGATTAACCCTCCTCCGCAATCTGCAATCTGCAATCTGCAATCCGCAATTTGCAATCTGCAATCCGCAATTTGCCTAACCACCGACTTGCCGTATAATTAATCTTACGGAAATCCGCCCTTGCCAGGAAGGAGAGACCTATGCCCATCGGCGCGTTCACCTTCGTCCTGCATAGCCACC
>CAKZOY010000212.1 GCA_937138275.1 uncultured Chloroflexota bacterium | reverse complement strand
GTTTGTAGTCAGCCACGCAGCGCAGCGGAGTGGCGTCCTGCTGTTTGTAGTCAGCCACGCAGCGCAGCGGAGTGGCGCCCTGCCGTTTGTAGTCAGCCACCAGGTAGATGAACGGTTACTCTATCCCTGCCTGCACCGCCGCCCGGTAGACCTCCTCCAGCGGCACACCCTGCTCCCGGGCAACGCGGGCGCAATCCTCGTACTCCGGTGAACGGGCCAGGCATTCGCCGCCCAGCCATTTTTCCTTCACCCGCACCGACCCCCAGGGCGTCTCCACTTCCCGCATCCGCCGGTCGGCAACGACGCGCTCCAGAGGCCGCATCCGCACCCCCAGCGTCGGCGTCTCCCGCAGAATCGCCGCCGCCAGAGCATCCGCCTGCTCCGGACGGGCCAGCACCGAAAGCAGCACCCCCGGCCGGTTCTTCTTCATCTGAATGGGCGTGAACCAGACGTCCAGCGCGCCCGCCGCAAAGAGGCGCTCCATCGCGTGGCCCAGCATCTCCCCGGTGGCATCATCCAGGTTGCACTCTAGGACGACGACGCTCTCCCGAATTTCCCCACCCTCCGGGTCGCCCAGCCAGGCCCGCACCGCGTTGGGCCAGGGGAACTCCTTCGTCCCGAACCCGTATCCCACGGCGCGCACCCGCATCGGCGGGCAGGCAAAGGTCGCCAGTTCCGCCAGAAGCGCTGCCGCGGTGGGGGTGACGATCTCCGTCTGGGCCGGATGCGCGCGCACGGGCGCGCCGACTTCGGCCAGGAGCGCCGCCGTCGCCGGGGCCGGCACGGGCAACAACCCGTGTTCCGTCTGGACAAACCCGCTCCCCAGCGGTACGGGCGAGGCGTAGACCCGCTTCACCCCCAAATGTTCCAGCCCGACGGCAAACCCGACGACATCTACCAGCGTATCCACCGCACCGATTTCGTGGAAGTGGACCTCCTCCAACGGCACGCCGTGGACGCGCGCCTCGGCGCGGGCCAGGCGCTCCAGAACCGCCAGACTCCGGGCCTGCACCGCCGGAGAGAGGCGACTTTCCCCGATCAGATGCCGGATGTCGTGCAGATGGCGGGCCGGATGCGCCTGGGCGATGTCGTGGACGATCAAACGGGTTCCCGTGATGCCATGCCGGACCTCCCTCCGGGCCTCCAGTTCGTAGCCGGAGAGGTCCATCTTCGCCAGTTCTTCCCGCACTACATCCAGCGGGAGCCCCAGGTCCAGGAGCGCTCCCAGGAGCATATCCCCGGCCGCCCCGGAGAACAGGTCCAGATAGAGTACCGAACTCATCCGCCCTCCCGTGACGATCCCCGCCGCGCTGCGGCGGCGCGGTTCGCAATGAGGCCGGCGACGGCCCCTGCACCGATGCCGTTATCAATGTTGACCACCGCAAGACCCGGCGCGCAGGTTTGGAGCATGGAGTAGAGGGCTGCGACCCCTCCGCCGCCCATACCATACCCCACCGACGTGGGGACGCCGATGACCGGGACATCGGCCAGACCGGCCACCACGGAGGGCAGCGCGCCGTCCATCCCCGCCACGACGATGAGCACGTCCACCTGCACTTCGTCCAGCATCCGCCGCAGCGGTTCAGCCAGCCGGTGGATGCCCGCCACTCCCACGTCGTAGGCGGTGTAGACCGAACACCCCATCTCCCGGCACAGAAGCGCCGCCTCCTCGGCGACCGGAATATCGGACGTTCCGGCGGTGATGACCCCCACGCGCCCGCCCGTCTGGGGGCGGACGAAGTCCGGCCGACGCAGCACCGCCGCGCGGGCCGCGGGAATCCATTCCAGTTCCGCCTCTCCCGAAAACTCCGCCCGGAGACGGACCTCCAGTTCCGGCCCCACGCGGCTCAAGATCGCCCGTCCGGTGCGCTCCAGAAAGGCGCGGGCGATGGATATGGCTTCATCGGGGGTCTTCCGTTCGGCCAGAATGACCTCCGGAACCCCCTTGCGCTGAGCGCGGTCAAAATCGGGTTGAGCAAATGGTAACATTTTTGGAGTATGGAGTAAGGAGTATGAAGTATGGGAATGAGAACGACCAGCGATTAGCGATACGCGATACGCGATTAGCGATAC
>CAKZOY010000211.1 GCA_937138275.1 uncultured Chloroflexota bacterium | reverse complement strand
CTAATTGCGTGGTATAAAAAAAGACCTCCGATGAGCAGAATCGGAGGCCTTTCGGACGCACCCAACGACCTGCCGACCGCTCATCCGTCCGACGGCGGTCCGGTAGTGGTCGTAGTGGTTCGCGTCCCGGAGATAATGCCCGATCTCACAGCCAATCCTCCGCCCGAAGCGCGCGGTTTGGAGATATGATACTGTCAGGTGGAGAAAATGTCAAGGGAATCGCGTGGGAGCCATCTCCTTCCCCCTTTCGGCCAGAGCTGCTACCGGCTCCCAGAGCCTGCATTGAACAAGTTACAGGGTCATCCCACCATCCCCTGAATCACATACCCCAGCCCGATCAGCAGTCCGGTCAGCAGATGGATGCGGATGGTCAGCGCGTTGGCTGGGGTCAACTCCCGCGGATGGTCGTAGTGGACGCGGGCGATGCGATACGCCTGGATGGCGAGGGGAACCGTCAGCAGGCCGATGAGGGCAAAGGGGGTGACGTTATCCAGCAGGACGCCACCCAGGATGGAGAGGTACGTCAGGGCCAGCAGGATGCCGTAGACGACGGCAGCCCGGCGGCGGCCCAGCCGCACCACCAGATGGTTCTTCCCCACCGCCGCATCGGCGCGCATATCCTGAAACTCGTTGATCCAGAGGATCAGCGCGACGAGAATGCCCACGGGGATCGCCGCGACGACCGGCTCCCAGGCCAACTGGCGGGTCTGGACCACGTAGGCCCCCAGAACCATCAGCGGGCCAAAGCAGAGACCCACCGCCAGTTCCCCCAGGCCCGTGCGCGCCAGCCGGAAGGGGGGCGCAGTGTAAAAATAGCCGCAGAAGACACCGATGACGCCCAGCCACAGGATCGTCCAACTGCGGGTGAAGGCCAGAAACAGGCCGATAAGGCTGCCCAGGACGAAGAAACCGATCCCCTCCCAGAGCATCGTCTCGGGTTTGACCAGACCCATCTGGATGAGACGGCTACCGCCCGTGAAGGGGTTGGCATACTCCTCATTGATTTCATCGGAACCCCATTTGTGGTCAAAGTAATCGTTCGTCATATTGGTACCGGCGTTGAGGGCAATCGCACCAATTAGGGTGAGCAGGAAGTACCAGAGGTTGAACGCGCCGGTGCGGGCCCATGCCAGAGCAGTCCCCAGCACGACCGGGACGATATCCGCCACGAAGAACGGCGCGCGCGTCTTGACGACCCACAGAGGGGGCATTTTGGGTTGAGAGACGTTGTCGGTCATAGACACCTCCTCGGGGATAAAACAGGGCCTGCGGCGGGCGGCTTCGCCGCCCGCCGCAGGCCCTCTTTGCTTTACCGAATCACCACCCGCACATCCACCGCCCATGCACCCCGCTCCCCCACGATGAGCGGGTTCAGGTCTATCTCCGAAATCTGCGGGAACTCCTCCATCAGCCATCCGACCCGGCAGAGGGCGTCCACCACCGCCTCTATGTCCCGCGCTGCCTGGCCGCGCACGCCCGCCAGCAGACGCCCCGCGGCCGTCTCCGCAATCATCTCCCGCGCCTCGGCGCGGGGGAGCGGCGCCATCCGAAAAGCCACGTCCCGCAGCACCTCCACGTAGACCCCGCCCAGGCCGAACATCACCAGCGGGCCGAACTGCGGGTCCCGATACGCGCCGACGACCACTTCCACGCCCGCCGGAGCCATTTTCTGCACCAGCGCCCGTTCCTCCGCCCGCACCATGCGGGCGAAGGCCTCCCGCACCGCATCGGCGCTCTTCAGGCCCACCACGACCCCACCGGCATCGCTCTTGTGCGTCAGGCCCGGCGCGACCCGTTTGAGGACAACGGGATACCCCATCCCCTCCGCCAGCGCCGCCGCCTCGTCGGCCGAAACGGCAACCCCCGACGGCGGGACCGTCAGGCCGCAGGCCGCGGCGATCTCCGCCCCCTCCTGCGGGCTCAGCACGCCGCTTTTGCCCTCCAGCAGGGCGGCGATCCGCCCCCGGTCCATCCCTTCCACCGGTTCGGGGTCAGGAACGGGGCGCTCCCGGATGCGGGCGTACTTCCAGAGCGCCCCCAGGCCGAAGGCGGCCCGTTCAGGGGTCAGGTAGTGGGGGACGGAGTGGGCATGCAGCGCCCGCGCCGCGGCACGGATGCCACCCCCGCCGGAAATGCAGCAGACGACGGGCTTTTCGCTCGTCTCCGTGGCCCGCCCCACCGCCACCGCCACGTCGTAGACCGGGGTGATGGCCTGAGGGACGAAGAGGGCCAGGACTCCGTCCACTTCGGGGGCGTCCAGCAACACCCGCAGGGCGGCGGTGTAGTGGTCGGCCTGAGGGCCGCCCAGCATATCTACCGGATTGCCCGTCATCGTGCCGGGCGGGCAGACCTCCCGCAACCGGGCCTGAGTCTGGGGAGAGAGATCGGCCAGGCGCAAGCCGTGGCGGTCCAGGTGGTCTGCGCCGACCGCGGCCGGCCCCCCGGCGTTGGTCAGGATGACCATGCGCGGTCCGGCAGGCGGCCGACGGTAGGCCAGCGCGATGGCCGCGTCCACCAGTTCTTCCAGCGAATCCACCGGGATCGCCCCTGCCCGACGGCACGCCGCCAGAAAGGCTTGGTCGGCCCCCGCCAGCGCGCCCGTATGGGACGCCACCGCGCGGGTACCGCTGGGGGTCCGTCCGGCCTTGAGCACCACCAGGGGCTTGCGCGCGGTCAGGCGGCGCGCCGCCTCCACGAACCGACGGCCGTCCGGCAGGCCCTCAATGTAGGCCGCCACGACGCGCGTGTGCGGGTCGGCAGATAGAGAGTCCAGCGCGTCGGCCATGTCAATATCCGCCTGGTTGCCCAGGCTGACAATGCGGGAGAACCCCACCCCCACCACGTTGGCCCAGTCCATCGTCCCCCCGCAGACGGCGCCGGAGTGGGAGACCAGACCAATGGGCCCCTGACCGGGCATCGTCCGACTGAAGGTGGTGTCAATGGGGGTGTACGTGTCCAGAACGCCCACACAGTTGGGTCCGATGAAGCGGATGCCGTACTGGCGGGCGATCTGGCGCAACTGCTCTTCGTGTTCCTTGCCCTCGGCCCCCAGTTCGCCGAAGCCGGAGGCGATAAGGACGGCGTGACGGATGCCCCGCCGTCCGCATTCTTCCAGGGCCGCGGCCACCTGTCCGGCGGGCAGGACGATGACCGCCAGGTCCACCGGGTCGGGCACGTCCGTAAGGGACGGATAGACCTTCAGCCCCAGTATCTCCCCGCCTTTGGGGTTGACCGGGTAGATGGGGCCCAGGTAGCCGTGAGTGACCAGGTTGTGGATAACGCCGTAACTCAACTTGGTCGGATTGGCGCTGGCGCCCAGGACCGCGACGCCGCGCGGGTGAAAGAAGACGTGGAGTGGGTCGTTCATCAGAATCCCTCCCAGCCGACGCCCAGGCGGGTCATCCACGCGCCCAGGACGCGCAGCCAGTCCATAAAGAGTAAGACGCCGAAGATGAGGATGAGGACGCCGGTGGCAATCTGGATGGGACGCAGGTAGCGATGGAGTCGTCGGAGATAAGCGCCCATCCGGTCCACCGCCAACCCAACCATCAGGAAGGGGATACCCAGGCCAAGAGAGTAGAAAGCCAGGAGCAGCGCAGCCTGACCGGCCGTCCGCTGGCTGGCCCCCAGAGCCAGAATCGCCCCCAGCACGGGCCCGACGCAGGGGGTCCAGCCCGCGGCGAAGGAGACGCCGACGACGGCAGAGGAGAGATACCCCCAACGGGAATCGGTGCGGAGGTGCAGGCGGCGTTCGGTGTAGAGGGCGGGCAGTTTGACCGCGCCCATCAGGGCCAGGCCGAAGAAGACCATCACCAGGCCGCCAATCCAGCGCACCCAGTCGGCCCGCAGCAACTGCCCCAGCCCTCCGGCGACGCCGCCCAGGGTGATGAAGACGGCCGAGAATCCCAGGACGAAGGCGAGGGCGTGGAAAAACGTCGCCGAACTGCGGCGAGGTTTGTCCCCCGATGCCGTCACCGCCTGCCCGCCCAGGTAACTGATGTAGGCGGGGACCAGCGGGAGGACGCACGGGGAAAGGAACGAGGCCAGTCCGGCGACGAGAGCCAGAAGTAGCGACGGGGTCTCCATCCGGTCGGGCCGATTACAGTTTGTAGCCGATGCGGCGCAGGAACTCTTTGCGGTGGGCCACGTCGGCCTCGCCCTCCACCCCCCTGGGGCTGACGCCGTCCACCACGCCCAGGATCGCCCGCCCCTGCTCCGTCTGGGCGACGATCACTTCGGCGGGATTCGCCGTAGCGCAGAAAATCCGGCAGACCTCCGGCACCATCTTGACGGCGTTGAGGACGTTGATGGGGTAGAAGCCGGGGGCGAGGAAGAGGATGAACGAATGTCCCGCGCCGATGGCGAGGGCGTTCTGTTTCGCCAGTTCTATCATCTCTGGGTCGGTGCCAGTGCAGCGCACCAGGGCCGGTCCGGAGGACTCGCAGAAGGCCAGGCCGAAGCGGATGCTGGGGACGGTGTTCACCACAGCCTCGTGGATGTCCTCCACGGTCTTGATGAAATGGCTCATCCCCAGGATGAAGTTGACGTCATCCGGTTTCTGGATGCGGATGGTCAGGAGTTCCATAGTGTGCCTCCCGAAGTGTGGAGTAGGGAGTATGAAGTAGGGAGTAGGGAGTAAGGAGTAGGGAGTAGGGAGTAGGGGCTGCCCTACTTCACCGCGTACAGATACCCATCTTTGCTGCCGAAAAAGAGGAGTCCGCCGGACGTTGCCGGGGAGGAGAAAACACCCCCCTCTGTCCGGAAATTCCACCTCTCTCGTCCAGTACGGATGTCCACCGCGTACAGACGGGTGTCCTCGCTGCCGAAATAGACCGTGTTGCCTGCTACGGTCGGTGAGGAATTGACCTCGCCCTCTGCCTGGAATTTCCACTCTTCCTGCCCGGTGCTGGCGTTCACTGCATACAGGTACTGATCCTGGCTGCTGACATAGACCATCCCACCAGCCACGGCCGGGGAAGAAAGAATGCCGGCATCCGTCTGGAACTTCCAGGTTTCCTGTCCAGTCTTGACATCCACGGCATACAGGTATTTGTCATTGCTGCCGAAATAGACCGTTTTACCCGACACAGCGGGAGAGGAACCGACGGCGCCGTCGGTCTTGAACTTCCACTTCTCCTGACCCGTCCCCTGATGGACCGCATATAGATACCGGTCATCACTGCCGATGTAGACCACTTCGTCGGCCACTGCCGGGGAAGAGTAGATTGCACCACCGGTCCGGAATCTCCACCTCTCCTGTCCGGTCTTGGCATCCACAGCGTAGAGGTATTTGTCTACGCTGCCGAAGTAGATTACCTGGTTGGAAACCGCGGGGGAAGAATGGACTGCGCCGCCAGTTTTGAATTTCCATTCTTCCTGTCCGGTCTTAATATCCACGGCGTACAAATAGCCATCGTAACTGCCGAAGTAGACCATCCCGCTGGCCACTGCTGGGGAGGAGACAATCCGATCGCCCGTCTTGAATCTCCAGATTCTCTCCCCGGTCTTCACATCCACGGCGTACAGATAGCCATCATTACTTCCGAAATAGACGACCCCGGCAGAAATCGTAGGGGAAGAAAATATCTTGCCATCGGTCTTGAACTTCCAGACCAATTCCTGAAGAGCGACCGGGCCGTCATCGGCGCAAATTCCCGTCCGCTGGGGATTCGCCCGGAACATAGCAGCCCCATTTCCCCCCAGACCGCAGCCGAGCATTCCGATGAGTAGGGCGAACAGGGTGCAACATCGCACAATCACCGACTTTTTCATGGGAGCCTCCTTGGATTGTGTGGTTCGGCCCAAGCTCGGCGCGTGAGATCGCCTGCGCTTAGTGCCATAGAATTGTAATGGCGAAATCCGGACAAGACTGGCGCGCGGTCCTATCCTTCCGTCTTCCAGCGAGCGGACACCGCCGCGAAAGAACGGCAGGGCTGAGAACACACATTTCTGTCCCCCGATGGGGAGAAGAGTTCTCTAAGCGGGCGTCTCCGGGGTTGAGGCGGGCTTTTTGGCCTGGGTGACGGCCTTGCGAGTTTCCTCTACGGCCTCCGCCAGTTGCTTGCGGCTCTCCTCCAGGATGACCTGCCCCTGGGTCTGCAGGTCCTCCGCCCGGCGGCGGATATCGGCGGCAACCGCCTCCGCCTTGGCGCGGGCTTCCTCCAGGACGAGTTCGGCCCGCTCACGGACTTTCTCGGCCTCCTCCTTTGCCCGCTCGCCCAGTTCCACCCCTTTGGCGCGGATCTGGGCGCGGGTTTCTTCTCCAGACTGGGGAGCAAAGAGCAGAGCCACCGCCGCCCCAATCAGCCCACCGACCACAAAGCCGGTCAGGAAAGCCACCACATCGCTGCCATTATCCTGTGCCATAGCACTCCTCCTTAGAAACTTATGCGGTTACTCGTAACTATCTACCCGATCGGTGCGGTTGCCCAGGCTGGCGGTTGAAACCGCGCCGGAGAGGGCGCTTTGCGCCGGGCGACCGCCTGCGCGGTCGCTCCGGTGGCGTCCACGGAGGTGGACGCCCGGCTACA
>CAKZOY010000210.1 GCA_937138275.1 uncultured Chloroflexota bacterium | reverse complement strand
AGTCACGGCATCCCCGCCATCACCGCGGTGAACGATGCCAGAAACCAGTGGATGAGGAAAGGGTAGAGAAATGAGCGGGTCCGCCAGGCGATGTAGCCGAAGGCGGTGCCCCCAAAGATGCAACTGAGCGTTTCCAGTTCCGGCTTCCCGATGTGGGCCAGGGTGAAAGGGACGGCTTGCAGGACCAGCGCCAGCGGCCCGCAGGCCCGGTACAGGGCAAAGAGGAGAAAGCCGCGAAAGAAGAACTCCCATCCCAGCAGTTCCAGCCCATCGGCCAGCCAGAAGAAGCGGCCGGAGGCAGCCGCGCCGTAGTACTCCCGGAAGGCCGGCGTCCGGGCCACCACCAGCATCAGCAACGCCAGCCCAGCCCACGCCCCTAGCGTCCACCCCAGCCCGGCCCGCCAGTCCCCGAACTGGACCCCGTAGCGGGCAGGGTTCTCCCGAAAGACCAGCAGGATGATCCCCAGCGGAATAACCAGGTACAGCAACGTCCGGGTCAGCAGTTTATCTCCCCAGAGGATGTGGTAACTATCCACCACCAGCAGGAGGGTGCTGGCGACGGTCGCCACGACGGCCCGCCAGAAGGCCGCCTGTTCGCCTTTCATTCTGCGCTCCCCAGGGATTCCCTGTGTTGCCCACCGGCGCTCAGGGTTTTATCCACCAGAGATGCAAACCGGTCAATATCTCCCCGGACTGCCTCCAGGCCCTGCCTCCAGAAGTGAGGGGAGCGGATGTCCATCCCGAACTGGCCTGCCAGGGTGGCCGCGTCGGCCATGCCGGTGGAAGAGAGCAGGTCGTCGTAGCGAGTGCGGAAACCGTCCGGGTCCTCGCGGTAGCGGGCGTAAAGGCCCAGACCGAAAAGCAGGCCGAACATATACGGGAAATTGTAGAAGGACAGGTCTGCGCTGTAGTAATGGGGCTTCGCCGCCCACATATACGGATGAAGCGCCTCGGGGTCCAGACCGTCCCCGTATGTCTCCTGCTGGGCGTTCCGCATCACCGCGCAGAGTTCATCCGGCGTCAGTTCCCGCTGCAGCCGTCCCTCAAAGACCCGCGACTCAAACAGAAACCGGCTGCTGATGTCCACCACCACCTGGCAGGCGCTCTGCAGGTCTCCCTCCAGAATTGCCAATTGTTCGGCCTCGTCCGCCTCCGCTAGCGCCGCCTCTTTGACAATGGTCTCACAGAAGATGCTGGCGGTCTCGGCAAGGGTCATCGGGGTGCGCCGCTGAACCATCGTCCGCCGGGCAAGGTTCAGGTTGTGGTAGGCATGCCCCAACTCATGGGCCAGGGTGCTCATCTTGCCGAAGGATTCCTGGTAGTTGACCAGGATAAGGGATTCGTCGTCCCGGAGCCCCATGCAGAACGCGCCGTCCTGCTTGCCCGGACGGGGTTCGGCGTCAATCCATCGTTCGGCAAAGGCCCGTTCGGCCATCCCGCGCAGACGGGGGGAGAAGGTGCCAAACTGCTGAAGGATGAACTCCTGGGCCTCGGAGAACGTCCACTGGCGGCGAAACTGGCCGACCGGCGCGAAGATGTCGTACCATGCCAGCCGCGAGAGGCCCAGCAGGCGGGCTTTGGCGTGGAGGTAGCGACGGAAGTGCGGGAAGTACTCCCATGCCGCCTCCAGCATCGCATCCAGGGTTGGTCGGTCAATATTGTTGATAAAAAGGGCGGCATCCAGCGGCGATGCCCACCCCCGCCGCCGGGCCAGTACGTTGACCTGTCCCTTGATGCTGTTGAGCGCGGCGGCGATGGGCACGGCGGACTGGGCCCAGGTGGTCAGTTCCGCCTCGTATGCCCGCTGCCGGACAGTGCGGTCGGGGTCGTAGGCCAGATTGCGCACCGCGCTCATTGGCAGGGTGCGCTCCTCGCCGTTCAGCACCAGTTTCACCATTAACTGGGACGCGAACGTATCGTACAATTTCGCCCACGCCGCGCCGCCGGTGAGGTCCAGTTCAATCGCCAGGGCCTCTTCGGCAGGGCTCATCAGGTGGGCGGCCCATTCTCGCGCCTTGCGCACGGCGAACTCGTGCTCTTGGGCAACGGCGGAATGTTCTATCAGCGCGTCGGTGTCCAGAGAGCCAACCCAGGCGATGAGCCGCATGTTCAGCAGATTCAGCGGAAGCGTCTTTTGCTGGAACTCGCTCCAGGTGGCCTGGGCAAGGGCATCCCGCGAGTCGGTGGTGAGAAAACTCTGGATGTAGGCGCCGATGGTGTGCTCCTGGCGCAGCACTTCGTTGTAACGGGTCAGCACCTCGTCAAAGGCGGCGACCGCTTCGGATAGCGGCGGAGGAGAATCCCGCCGTTCCACCTTGTGGCGGTCAAAGAGGGCCACCAGGTCGTCTATGGCGCGGACCAGCGACTCCCACGCGCTCCGGAATTCCGGCGAATCCAATCCGGGATACAAGCGGCTCACGTCCCATCGGGGTAGAGGTTCCATTGTGCCTCCTGCACTTGGTTGGGGATCAGGACAGAGATTATTATATGCGCTGGTGGATGGAGCGCAAATTGGGTGTGGATCGGGGCTTGTGCCGCAGATCGCTCGTGGGTAGAGGCAGTGTGCCCCCGCTGGGCTGCGCCTGCGGGGAGGAAAGGGTAAGGAGAGGATTTGCCCTTACAGAGGTTTTAGCGCTGGCGGCCTCCGGCCGCCAGCGCTAAAATCCATAATTTTTGTGGGGAGAAGGAGAAGCGGGTCACCGAAAGCGCCGGGGCGAGGATGAGGTCTCCCCAAGGGGGAGGAAGTCCCCCTACCGCCGCAGCGGATTAGAAGAGCGGGAACTCCCGGTTGATGA
>CAKZOY010000209.1 GCA_937138275.1 uncultured Chloroflexota bacterium | reverse complement strand
AGCGGATGCCATTATCGCCGTCTCCGAGTGCACGAAACGGGACGCCGTCCGCTGCTACGGCGTTCCCGAAGAGAAGATCACCGTTATCTACGAAGGGGTGAATCCCCGCTTCCGCCCGGCCGGTCCGGAGGCCGTCGCCGCGGTCCGCCAGAAATACGGCCTGCCGGAGCATTTCATCCTCTACGTCGGCACCATTGAGCCGCGCAAGAACCTGAGCGCCCTTCTGGAGGCCTTTGTTGCCCTTCAAAACCGTCTGGCGACCCGCGACGCTGCGGCCCTGCGACTGGTCTTCGTCGGGAAAAAGGGCTGGCTTTACGAGGGGTTCTTCCGCCGGTTGCGGGAATTGGGCCTGGAGGACCGCGCCTTTTTCACTGGATATGTCCCCGACGAAGACCTGCCAGCCATCTACAGCGCGGCCGATCTCTTTGTCTTCCCCTCCCTCTACGAAGGCTTCGGCCTACCGGTGCTGGAGGCGATGGCCTGCGGGACCCCGGTGATCTGTTCGGATACCTCCAGTTTGCCCGAAGTGGCGGGGGATGCGGCGCTGATGGTCCCTCCCACCGACGTTCGGGCACTGGCCGAGGCGATGGAGCGGATGTTGTGCGATGCGCAGATGCGTACGACCCTGCGCGAAAAAGGACTGGCCTGGGTGCGACGTTTCACTTGGGAAAAGACGGCTCAGCAGACTGTTAGCGTGTACAAAGGCCTGGAGCGGCGAGTGAAGACCCGCGTTTCTTCGCGGGGACCATAATCCTGGCACTGACCTTCGCCAATTTAATGGCACGGAGGCAAGGATTGGCTTGAAGGTCTTTTCGGCAATATTGCCCGTCCCGCCTCGGCCTATGCGTCAACTGAAGGTGGGGAGATCAATGCTATCCTGGCATAGTCAGGTTGAAACTTGCGGCTTCGGGTTGCTCACGAAGGGCAGTCCAAAGGATGCCCACAACAGGGAAAACAGATGTTGAATCTCGTAAAGTCGTATCACCGCCTTCCGGCGAAGTCTCAAAAAGTCATACCACCCCTATGGGGGAGGGGGATGGAAATGGG
>CAKZOY010000208.1 GCA_937138275.1 uncultured Chloroflexota bacterium | reverse complement strand
GGAAGTGGGAAGCAGGAAGCAGGAAGCAAGGTCGCAGATGACAATACTTTTTCCGTTTTTACGTTTTACGCCTTTACGTTTTACGCAATACGCATTACGCCTCCCACTCCTGCTTCTCCTCCTCGCCCTGCCCGCTCCGCCTCCCCCGACGCACGCCGTCGTCTGGGAGGTGACCGCGCCCCAACCGATGTTTCGCTTCCTGCCCGACGGATCGGTGGAGGTGACCCCGGGGGATTTTGAAGTGGACGGTCGCCCCGGCGCCCCGCGCCTCCCATTCACCTCCACCCTGATCGCCCTGCCCCCGGGCGCCGTCTCCCAACTCCGCGTCATCGCCACCGAGACGTACACCGTTCCCCTACCCGGCCCCCTGGCAGTTGCCCCGGAAGCGGTGGGTGTGGAGCGGGATAGGGCCGGGAACCCCATCGGCCTGCGCTGGTCTCCAGCCGATCATCCCCTTCCCCCACCCTCCGAACCGGTCGTCCTGGAAGAGGTTGGCGTCGTCCGCGGGATCCGTCTGGCCCGGCTCACCGTTTACTCCGCGCTTCCCGTGGGCGACCACCTCCGGGTGATCCGTCGCCTGCGGGTGGAGGTCCGCTGGGCCGGTGCGGGCGCGGAGGCCGGCCCGCCGCCCTCCCCCGATGACCCACTCCTCCAGCAGGTGCGGCGGGCCGTCCTCAACCCGCAGGATGTGCTCCCCGCGCCATCTACCGCCCCGACCGGTCTTTCTGCTACCCCCGCGGGAGGGGGCCTGCCGACGGCCTTCCTGGAAGTCCGCGCCCCCGGCCTCTACCGCGTCTCCTGCGATGGCCTCCTGCCGCTGGGTTTCGGGACGGTCAATCCCCACACCCTCCGCCTCTTCCGCGGAGCGGACGAAGCGCTCCTGGAGTGGCAGGGGGACGACGATGCCGTCTGCGAATCCGGCGAGACCTTCTACTTCTACGCCGAACCCCGCTTCAGCCGCTGGACGGCGGTGGACGCTTACCGGTTGGCGCCGGCCGCCCCCGGCCCGAACCCGATGCCCGTCCGCCCCGCCGACCCCACGGGGCTGCCCCTGGCGGCCCCCTGGGTGGAGCGGACCTTGGAGGAAAACCGCGAGTACACCCCCGACCGCTTCACGCCGGGAGTTCCCCCTGGGCGGGATGGCGACCGCTGGGCCTGGGACTACCTGACCGGCCCGATGCAGACGCCGAAGACGTACTCGTTCTCCCTGACCGCGGCGGACGCTGCGGCATCGGCCAGCCTCACCATCTGGGCCATCGGCCACACGGCCACCGAGCACCGCTGGGCCGTCCTGGTCAACGGGACGGCGGTCGGCGAGGTCGCCTGGAGCGGCCGGACAGTGGTCACTGCGACCCTTCCTGTCCCGCCGGGCGTCCTGCGCGCGGGCCCCAACACCCTGGCTCTGCGCCCCCTCCTGGCTGAGGGCGGATGGCTGGACGCGTTCGCCGTCCGGCACGCCCTCGGCGCTGCCCCTGCCGGAGCGTCGGTTGTGTTTGGGGAGAGGGTTTCCTTTCCCCCGTCGTCGGGGGAACTGCCCGCTATGCCCTCCCGCCTCTATCTCCCGCTGGCCCTACGGTATGCGCAGACCGGCGCCCGCGCCTACCGTGTGACGCTGGCCGCGCCCGGCCCTTACCGCGCCTACGACGTCACCGACCCGCTCCGTCCGGTCCGGCTGACCGGTTTCCGGGTGGACGGTTTCGCGGTCACCCTGGGCGATCCGCCGGAGGGCGGGCCGCGCCGCTATCTGGTTGTGGCCGAGAGCGCGATCCGCGCCCCCGACCGCATCCGCCCGCGCGAGGACCTCTGGGGATTCCGCGCTGCAGGCGGGGCCATCGGCGCCGACTACCTCATCATCACCCATCCGGCCTTTGCGGACGCCCTGGGCCCGCTGATAGCCCTGCGCCGGAGCCAGGGGCTGACGGTCACCGTCGCCAACGTCCTGGGCATCTACGACGCCTACGGCGACGGCCGCCCCGATCCGGAGGCGATCCGCCGCTTCATCGCCGACTTCTATGCTACCGGCAACCCTCGCCCCCGCTACGTCCTCCTGGTGGGAGATGGCTCCTACGACCCCCGGCAGTACCGTTCCACTTCGCCCCCGACCTTCATCCCGCCCTACCTGGCCGATGTGGAGCCCTATTCCAGCGAGGCCGCGGCGGATAACCGCTACGTCTGCGTGGATGGCGACGACAATCTGCCCGACCTGTTGCTGGGGCGGTTGCCGGTGCGGAGCGCCGATCCGGCGCGGGCGGTGGTGGAGAAGATCGTCCGCTACGAGACCGCGCCGTTGCCCGGCGGCTGGAACGCCAAGGTGGTTCTGGTAGCCGACGACCCGGACGCGGCAGGGGATTTTCGCGCCATCTCGGAGGCCGCCGCGACCTACGTGACCGACCCGTTCACCGTCACCCGGCGATACTGCCCGGGGACGGCCCCCAACCGGAGCGACTGCTCCGATGAGGATGCCATCCGCGCGGCCGTTCTGAACGACTGGAACCGGGGCGCGCTGATCGTCCAGTATGCCGGGCACGCCTCCTGGCAACAGTGGGCCGCTGAGCGGTTCTTCCATCTGGAAGACATCCCGGCGCTGGCGAACTCCCGCAGCCTGCCAGTGGTGGCGGAGATGACCTGCTTCACGGGTGCGTTCCACCGCCCGGAACCGACGCTGGATGAGGAACTGCTCCTGCGGCAGGAGGCGGGCGCCGTCGCTACCTGGGGCCCAACCGGGTTGGGCGTGGGGGCAGGGCACCGGCGCCTGTCGGAGGGGTTCTTCCGGGCCGTCTTTTCGGATACGGTCGGGACGGTGGGGGAGGCCGCGCTGGCGGGGAAACTGAACCTGCTGGGAGCGGGCCAGGGGCAGGACCTGATAGACACCTTCCACCTGCTGGGGGACCCGGCGCTGCGGTTTCAGCGGAGCATAGTGCCCTGGGCAGCGCGCGTTTTTCTACCGCTGGTATCCCGCTCCCGTTGAAATCCGGAGGTAACTGTTCAGGCTATTGTTCTTCAGAGATCAAAATCGTCCCTCAAGGGCTGCAGCCAAGCGTCCACCGGCGTGGACGCCGCCCCGGCGACCGCGCAGGCGGTCGCCCGGCACAAAGTGCCCCCCACGGGCGGTTTCAACCGCTGGCTGAACAGTTCCCTGTTTTTTACATAGTGTTCTCAGGTCGGATTTCGGCGCAGCCAGTACCAGACCGCCGGAGGACCGGAAGGGTCGGCGCCTCCCTCCTGCCGCTCCACCGTAAAATCCGGACCGAAAAGGCGCCGAACCTCCTCCGGAAAGATGCCCCGCCGTCGGTCGGGGCGGGGGAGAAAGGCGTAGAGCATATAGAGACCGCCGGATCGGGTCAGTCGGCGCACTTCGGCGACATAGCGCTCCCGCCCTTTTGGCGGCAGTCCGTGCAGACAGCCGATGTCCAGCACGAAGTCAAAAGGGCCGGAGAGGAAATGCAGGTCGGTGACGTCGGCGCGGTAGAACCGCACGGCAACCCCGGCCCGGCGGGCCCGCTGCCGGGCCTGCCAGATGGCGAGGAAGGAGAAATCCACCCCCACCACCTCCCAGCCGCGGCGGGCCAGGTAAATGCTGTTTGTGCCGGTGCCGCATCCCAGGTCCAGCGCTCGGCCAGGGGAAAGTCTGCTGCCCTCTACCTGTTCCACGACCTCCGGCGGAGTGACACCGGTATCCCACGGGGCGCGGCCCAGCAGGTAGCGCAGTTCAAAAAAGAAGTGGCGTCGGTTCATCGGCTACGTAATACGTAAAACGTAAAACGTAAAGCGTAATGGGAATCCTCACGGCTCAATAACCACCGGGATTTCCCACCGCCCGGCCGTCGGGACGACCTCAAAGAAGGTGTTGCCTACCTTGAGGGGGATGGGATTGCCGACGGGGTCGGTCAGGGTGAGCATGTCCCAGCGGTTCTCCCGATTCCAGATGCCTTCTATGGCGACCCCGTCCCGCAGAATAATCGCGCGCCGATAGGGGTTGTCCTGGTTCCAGAGTGCCCACTGGATGGAAAGCAGACCGCTGTGGGGCTCTTCCACGATGTCGGTCAGCCACTGGGAGACGTAGAGGACGACGACGTTGGCCGCGCTCAACTGTTTCCCGTCCAGCGCGTCGGTGTGAGGAACGCCGTTGGAAAACCGGAGGTACCGCCCGGAGGCGGGGTCGTATCGCCATTCCGCATCCAGTTGGTGCCACTGAATACCGAGGCGACGGGCGGGCATCCCCTCCGTGGGGGGCTCGGTGGAGAAGACCATTCCCTCTAATCCCTGCTGACGTCCCCGTATCCCGCGAGCATCAGCCCAGGCGCGCACGCGTGCCGGATCGGTATAACCGGTATGTTCCAGCGGCACATTGCGGCTGAAATCCCGGTAGAAGGGATCGGGATGGAGCGTCTCCGGGAGGCTGTAGGAAACGAGGCGGTTTGGATAGAGGTCGGAGTTGCGCATAATATCCCGCACGCCGTCGCTGTAGCCCCAACAGGCGAAGACGGCCTTGTAGATGGCGGTCAGTTCCAGGTCAATCAGGCGGCCGCTGCGGGTCGGCCCCACCCGCAGCGGGTCTTTGCCCAGATAGATGGTCGTCCAGCGGGTGCTGTAGCGGAACCCCTCGTTGTAGTGCTCAAAGATGAGGTCGGCGCTGTTGATCCCGGCCTGCGGCCAGACGTACTGAGGGGGGTAATTGGAAATTTTAATGGCGACGGGTACCCGGTCCAGGAGTGTCTTGTCCAACACCACCTCGCCGGTCAGCGGGTTAACGTTCTCCGGCAACGGAGTGGGTGTGGGGGTGAATATGGGAGTCGGCGTTGGGGTGGGGGGCAGGGGAGTGGGGGTGGCTGGAACGGCTGTGGGGCGAGGGGTACGGGTGGGGGTCGGGGTGGGCGCACCGGGATTTCCCCCACAACCGACCATGCCTCCCAGCAGCGCAGCCAGGGCCAACATCGTCGTGGTCCCTAATAGGAGACGCCAGAGAGTGGGATGCGATGGTTTCATACGCGTTTTACCTCCGTAGCGAGAGTGTGGAAGGGTAAGCAGACTGGGGCGAGTAGGATTGCGGCGAATTTTGCAATCTCCCCATTGTATCACGATTTACCGGTGGAGCGTTCCGGAGGGCGCAGGTACGCGATGGCTTTCTCCTCTTCGCTATTCATCACCACCTCTACGACCCGTCCCCCGCTGACCGAGGGCACATGGATCACGCGGACGTAATCGGCCAGCGGGGCGTCGGCGGGAAGGAGTTCGGGCAGAATGTTCGGACTTTCCTCAAAGAAGGAACGGCGGAAGAACTCGCCCGGTTCATCGGGATAGAGCGCCAGCGGGTAGATATTCGCTTCCACCAGGTCCTGGAAAAAGTGGGTGCCGTAGGAGACCTCCGGAGTTCCGGCCGGGCCGGCAAAGGCGATCTCAATGAGCAGGGAGGTGTTGTAAATATCGGCATAGCCGACCTTCACCCCCAGAGCGATGTTGGAACTCCCCCACCGGCCGGGGCCCATCAGGGCGAACCGACGGCCCGCCAATCGTTGATTGATCCGCCCGACCAGCCGACCGATCTCGTAACGGGTGGTGTCGTCGGAGATAGAGGCGTAGCGATGGGGGTTCACGTACACGATGTACTCAACGTCTGGGACAACCCCGTCGGGGACCAGGCGGGTAGCGATGAACAGGATGTCTTCCGGGGCCAGGGACGAAGGGATAGAGCGGGTTGTGGTTGCTTCCCGGCTGCTGAGTGGCCGGCACTGGAGGAGATAGAGGACGAAACGGGGGTGCGGCCGACCTGGTACGATATCCAGGGCGAACTCCACATCTACCGGACGGCCGTATGCCTGGGAAAGGCGCTGCAAAGTGGTGCGCATCAGGTCGGTGAAGGAACGCTCGCGCAGCAGACGGTCAAAGGTGAGGACGATCTCCCCGCCTCCCAGCAGGCCGGGCCGGGAGAAGTCGGTGAGGTAATCGTCCCGGAAAATGGAGGCCAGATACTCCAATCCGGGATAATCGCCGCCTATGGCTTGAGTAACCGGCAGGGTGCGGAACGAGTTCTCCTCCAGATCAATGACGTCTATCAGATGCTGGGAGTACTTGCGGATGTCCCGGGGAGTGACTTCGGGCCGGAGGGTGGGGTGGCTCAGGGCGACCATACGGGGGTAATCCCCGGCGACGCGTTCTACAGCGCGGGTGCCCAACCCGCAGACGATGCGCATGAAGCCGTCTTCGGGGCGGATGCGGGACGTCCAGCGGAAGGGGTTGCGGCTGAAGGCGACGCCGGCCACGGTCGGGAAATAGTACCGTCTGTACTGGGAACCGGCTACCCGCTGGATGAGCACGGCCATTCGCTCGTCGTAGTCCAGCAACCCCACCTGACGACGGTAGAGCAACGCGTTGGGGTTGAGGGTACTGGCGTATACCTGGCGAATGGCGTCCGTAAGCGCCTGGAGGTTTTCCCGCGGAGTGCCCTGATTGGGGCAGAAGACGCTCTCGTACTTGCCAGCGAAGGATGTGCCGAAGTTGTCCTCCAGGAGGCTGGAAGACCGAACGATGAGCGGAACCCGCCCCAGGCGGTTCAGTTCCCTTTCCAATGCTTCTAAAACATAAGCAGGAAACTCGCTTGCGGCGAAGCGACGCTGGATTTCCGGATACTCGCCGCGGATTTCCTCTTCCGTCTTGTACTTCTGGTCAAAGAACGGATAGAGGTTATTGTGGGCGATGAAGTCGTAGAAGACATCCGCGCCCAGGAAGACCGACTCCGGTATGACCACGTGTTCCTGGATGGGGAGAACGTCTTCACGGCCATCGGTCTGGAGAATTTTGTAGGCCAGCATCATACCGGCGGCCTTGCCGCCGATTTTCCCCCGCCCGATCCGGCAGCGGCGGATTTCCTTCAGATCGGCAATGGAAAAGTACTGCTGGGCGACCCCGATGAAGCCCAACTGGTCGCTGATCATCCCGCGGATGAGGACAACGTTGATCTGCCGGAGGTGATGGCGGATCTTTTCTTTTTTCTCTGGGGGAAGGCGTTCGTACTCTTCTGCCTGGGCGAAGAGGATATCCCATGGTGCCAGTTCCGGGTTGAAGGTGAGGGTGATCTCCTCTTCTGGTCGGCGCGGGCGGAGGATGGAGCGGACGATTTCCTCAAAAAGGGAGTAGGGGAGGTTCATCGCGAAGTAGAAGTCGGTGAGGTGGTCTCGGACGATGCGAAGCCGTTCCTCCCATTCCTCCGCCGGTTCCTGAAACATTGGGTCAGTTAACCCCTCTTCGCGCTGGGTGGTGATGGCCTTGGTGCGGACTTCTTCTTCAAACTGTTCCGGGGTGATGATCCCGCGTGCGAAAATTTCCTGGCGCATCCGCTCCCGAATCTGCCGGGCCAGGATGGGGTATTCGGAGAGCGCCAGATAAATCGTGAGCACTTTGGGCCACTCGCGCTGGCCGGCCAGTTCGGAATTCATTTCACTTCCCCCCACCAGAGTGTGCAGAAGATTATAACATAATCCGGGCGGGGATGCCACTTTTGCCATTGGGGGCTTGTGCAATAATTCACGCCGCATAGTAACGGGGAGGGGTGTGGGGCTTGTGGGGTGGCGAAGCAACCCCACAAGCCCCACATTTTCTCCTCATCACGAACGCTCTGCTCTCAAGGGGGACTTACGGGATAATCCTTCTTTTCCCTTCACGGGCACGCCGATAGTCTCTCCGATTGGCGTTGGTGGTAACGGGCCCCTTTTTGACCGCCCTGAGCCCGACGCTAAACCGTCGGTCTCATAGCGAAAGCCCCCTTCGGGGGCTGAAAATCGGCCTGTGCAGCAAGGTTGTACTTTGAGCCGGAGGGTTATGAACTTTCAAGAATTAATCTCCCAGTGAGCCGACTACTACTACCGATTGCGTACGGACGTGTCGGATCGGGAGGTTCGCTTTACTGTCGGGAGGCTACCGGCACGCACCCCTATAGAACAAAAAGGGGCAGGTCGCCGACCTGCCCCTGAGAAGCCCGAGATTCGGTGCGCTCCAGGCGCTACTTCCACCCGGTGTCAATCGTACCGTTAATGATGCCCTTCTGGATCTCCTCCAGTTCGGCCTTCAGGCTGGCGGGCACGTCGTTGTCAAACTCGTGGAAGGGGGCGATGCCCACGCCACCGTTCTTCAGCGTGCCCACATAGACGCCGCCCTGGAAGGTGCCCTCCTTGGCCATCTTGATGGCATCCCGCACGGCGATGTGCATGTTCTTCATCACGCTGGTCAGGATTACCGGGCAGTACTCCGCAGCGCTGATGCACCAGTCGGTGTCCACGCCGATGAGCATCGTGCCAGGATGGTCCTTCACCGCCGCAGCGGTGCCCAGTCCCACCGGGCCGGCAACCGGCATGATGATGTCGGCGCCCTCGGCGATCAGCTCCTCGCCCACGCGGCGACCGTCATCGGTGGACTCAAAGTTGCCGACGAAGACCCCATCGTCCTTGGCGGTGCTCCAGCCCAGGACCTGGACGTTGGTGCCGTGCTTCTGGTTGTAGTAGTTGACGCCGTACTCAAAGCCCACCATGAAGATGGTGACCGGGGGGATCTTGATCCCGCCGAAGGTCCCCACCTTGCCGGTCTTGGTCATCCCGGCGGCGAGGTACCCGGCCAGGAAGGCGGCCTCATCGGTGGCGAAGGTCAGGCCCAGGACGTTGGGGATGGGCGGGTCATAAGCGAAGTCCACAATGGCGAACTTGGTGTTCGGGTTCTGCTCGGCGAACTTCTTCGTGTCATCCCCCAGCAGGAAGCCGACGGTGACGAGCATGTCGTAGCCCTGGTCAATGAACTGGGTGATGTTGGACGCGTAGTCCGCCTGCTGCTGGGACTCCAGATAGGCGACCTCTACGCCCAGTTCGTCCCGCGCCAGTTCCATACCCTGCCAGGACGTGGCGTTGAAGGACTTGTCGTCAATGCCACCGACATCGGTGATCATACCGGCCTTAAATTTCTTTTCAGGCGTCGGTTGGGGGCCGCAGGCAACTACCAGTGTTGCCAGCAGAGCTAGAGTTACGAATGTCAGTACCCACTTACGCATGGCTTTCTCCTCCTGTATCTGGGAATTGGTGAATGGTAAATTAGGAGACTGAGAAACTTGCGAGCATCCGTTGGTTTTTCCAGAAAGTTCGCACGGCACCTCCTGATTGGGATTACGCGCTTTTATTATGCCCCAAAATGGACAGAAGTCAAGTTCTCCGCAAGGGGAAGAGGAGGGGGCGGGGCGGTGGCATGTCGCCGCCCCGTACCTCTCTCTTGGAGAGCGAACTACTGCAAGCCCTTATGGGGGAACTGTGAGGATTTGGTAAGGTTCTTCAGAGAAAGCGGTGAGCCGGATATAAAATCCGGGAATAGAAAACAAATAGGAGAGTGTGTGGATACTCGGAGAGTATATCGCCTTTGTGCGGTATAGAATATTGTTGCCTGAAGAGTGAGGTTCGCTTACAGGGGAGGTGTACCATGAATCTCTGGATGCTGGAAGTTCCCTCTCGTTTTTGCCCGGAGCATCTCCCCCCAGGCCTGGATTGCTATTTCCGGCTCCCCGGAAGGATGGTGATGGTCTGGAGCAG
>CAKZOY010000207.1 GCA_937138275.1 uncultured Chloroflexota bacterium | reverse complement strand
GAGGCAATCTCTCCCCTCCCCACAGAGAGGCCGTCCGCACCGGAGGTAACGCCTATCGGAGAAATTCTGGCCAACCCGGCCCGCTACGAAGGGCGGGAGGTCATTGTGGAGGGCTACTATCGCGGATGGGACATTTTCGGAGAGACAGGGGCCGCTCCGCCGAAGACGCGCAGCGATATCGCCATCGCCGACCCGACGGGAGGGATTTACATCGTCCCGGCCGAAGGGTTCGGGAAACTCCAGGAGATGCTGCCCCCGCCCGCCGAGGCCACCAACGCCGACGTCCTGCTGCGCCTGCGCGGCCGGGTGGAGCGTACCGCGGAGGGACAGCCGTACATTCTGGTCAGCGAGGGGGAAATTGTGAGCAGATTGCCGTCCGACATCGTTCTGCGCGCGCGCCGCACGGGTGGGATCGCCGGTTTTGACCAGGAGTTGACCGTCAGCAGGGATGGTACGGGGCGTCTTTTTGACCGCCGGAGTCGCCAGCGCGCCCTCTTCCCGGTGAACCCGACCGATGTGCAGAAGGCTGTGGAGGCGCTCCGGCCGTTCATGGAGCAGGGGAAGGTCGGGAAACCCGTCCCGGATGGGTTCGCTTATACCATCACCGTACAGGACGGGGAGAAAGTACAGAGTGTGACTTTCTACGAGGGACAGTTATCGGATGAGGCCGCGCGGGCCCTTCAACCGATTCAGGAATGGTTCGGTAGGGGACAGGTCCAACCTCCGGCGGGCACGCCCCGGCCTGCCTTCGGGCCAGTGGAGGCCGCCCGAAGCGCGCTGGCGGGGAAACTGGGCATTCCCGCCCTGGAAATAACGGTGATTTCCTACGAGGCAGTGGACTGGCCCGACACCAGTTTGGGTTGTCCCCAACCCGGGATGATGTACGCGCAGGTGATCACTCCGGGCTACCGGGTTGTGCTGGAGGCAAAGGGGCAACGATATGAGGCCCACACGGACCTCGCCGGAGGACGGGTCATCTTCTGTTCGGCCCCGTGATGGCATAATGATGCGCCAGGCACTTCGGAAGTGCCCGGCGCATCATTCACCCTCCCGAGACCACGGAGACCAGTTTGACCGTATCCTCTGGCTCCAGCATGGTGTCTTCGGTGAGCAACTTTCCGTTCCGTACCGCCAGGACCGTCTCGGGAATCAGTCCCACCTGTTC
This sequence comes from uncultured Chloroflexota bacterium, assembly GCA_937138275.1. Taxonomy (GTDB): domain Bacteria; phylum Chloroflexota; class Anaerolineae; order B4-G1; family DUEL01; genus SpSt-77. The sequence goes on along the minus strand of CAKZOY010000207.1, from coordinate 1,104 downwards.
TATGGCCTGGCGGACGGTCATCCGTCCCGTCAGTTCCCACTCCCGATCCCGGTAGATGATTTTCATCGCGAAACCAGCCCTCCTCCAGTGGTTGCTCCTCTGCCGCACAGGATGCCTTCCGGACAATTCGGGACGCGTATTCCTGCGCGCAACGTACCGTCGCCCAGGACATAGGCCCAGGCCATATGTGGCGTGGTATGGGCGATGCCGAACCGACCGCGCGGGTCCAGAACGATGAGCCCTCCATAGCCTCCAGTCCGTTCGGCCAGCAGACGCAACATCTCCTCCGCAGCCTCCTGAGGGCTGTGCCCGCGGGCGACCTGCGCACAGACCGTCCCGGTCGCCAGGATGCGCATCAGCGCTTCGCCGTCGCCGGTGGCGGAGGCGGCGGCGGAGCGGTCGTCGGCGTAGGCGCCGCAGCCCACCAGAGGGGAATCCCCCACCCGGCCGGGCCACTTGTTGGGTTTGCCGCCGGTGGAGGTGGCGGCTGCGAGGTGTCCCTCCCGGTCCAGCGCCACTGCCCCCACCGTCCCGGACGGGGCGAAGAGGTTTTCGGTATACAGGCCGTTTCCGGCGCGCCACGCTTCCCAGCGCGCCCGCTCCCGCGCCACGATCAGTTCTTCCGGGGAGATCAGGGGCATTCCATGGTAGCGGGCGAACTCCTCCGCGCCGGAACCGACCAGGAAATTGTGGGGGCCTTTCTCCATCACCCGACGGGCCAGGGTTACCGGGTTGCGCACCCGCCGGACTGCGGCGACCGCGCCCAGGGATAGCGTCCGCCCGTCCATAATGATGGCGTCCAGTTCCACCTCTCCGGCAGCATTGAGACACGACCCACGTCCGGCATCAAAGGTCGGGTCGTCTTCCAGCGCGCGGACCGCGGCCTCCACGGCGTCTACGGCCGATCTGCCCGCGCGGAGGACTTCCCAGCCCGCCAGGGCCGCCCGACGACAGCCCTCTCCGTGGGGCGTGTGCTCCTCTTCCGGAATCTTCCATGCTCCGCCGTGAACGACAATCAGGGGATGAAATGTCATAGATGCTTGAGGGGAAAATGGGAGGTATGACGAGTTCACTTTACAGATCGCGCCTTCGCCGGAATCTACG
>CAKZOY010000206.1 GCA_937138275.1 uncultured Chloroflexota bacterium | reverse complement strand
ACGGCGAATACCGCACCCGCCGCCTGGTGCTGGAGGCGTGGGAGAATGCCGGTTGACATTTCCATCCATCCCTGCGATAATGTGTGCAGAAAGTCAAACAATCTTTGACCTTCTGCACATAAAATCGTAACCATGACCGATGACAAACTTTATGCCATAGCCGAACGTCAGGCCGGCTACTTTTCCACCCAGCAGGCGCGGCAGGCAGGGTTCTCCAAAGCCCTGCTCTCCCATCACGTCCGGAGCGGCCGCTTCTTGCGCCTGCGCCGCGGCGTCTATCGCCTGGCGCAGTTTCCCGAAACGCCGCACGCCGACCTGTACATCGCCTGGCTCTCCGCCGGAGAAAAGGCCGTCCTCTCCCACGAAAGCGCCCTGCTGCTCTACGGCCTCACCGACCTGCTGCCCGCCGAGATTCACCTCACCGTGCCGCGCACGGCCTCGCGCCGTCTGCCCGGGGTGCGCTTTCACACCGCCCGCCTGACGCCGGAGGAAATCACCCACCGGCAGGGGCTGCCCGTCACGGCCCTGCCGCGCACCATCACCGACCTGATCCGCTCCGGCGTGGCCGAAGAATGGGTCAGAGAGGCCATTCATCAGGCGCTGAACCGCGGCATGGTCAGCGAGGCGGCGCTGGAAGAGGAAGCCCGTCGGCGCGGTGGAAGAGTCGCCGCCCCAATTCGCCGCGCCCTGGAGGCATACTATGCGCTATGAGAACAGCGCCGCCTTTCGCCGCGCCCTGGAGGACCATCTGCGCCAGCAGGCCGTGAGTTCGGGGACGCCGCTGGTGCGTCTGCGCAAAATGGTCGCTTTTGAGCGTTTTCTGGCGCGGCTGGTCGCCGCCCAGCCGGATACCTGGGTGCTCAAAGGAGGGCTGGCGCTTCAACTTCGTCTGCCGGAGCACGCCCGGACGACGCAGGATATTGACCTGCTGTTGCGTCGCTCGTTGCGGGTCGAGGACGTTCACCGCGCTCTGGTGACTGCCGCGCTGCAAGACCTGGGCGATTGGTTCACCTTCGAGGTGGCGCGCCCGGAACGGCCTGCCGAGTTGCGTTTTCCCGTTCGGGGGTTGCTGGATGGGCGGCTGTTCGAGGCGTTTCATGTGGACGTAGGGATGGACGACCCGCTCATCGAACCTGTCGAGATGTTGACCGCGCCGCCGCTACTGGCATTCGCCGGTCTCTCGCCGGTGCCCATCCCGGCCTACCCCCTCTCCCAGCAGATTGCCGAAAAAGTGCACGCCCTCACCCGCCGCTATGCCTCCGGCGAAAGCAGCCGCCTGCGAGACTGGGTGGATATTCTGCTCATGGCGCGCTGGGAAGGTCTGCGCGCGGAAGGCTTACGTCAGGCCTTACAGGCCACATTCGATCAATGCCGCACCCATCCCCTCCCGCAGCGGATGCCGCCACCACCTCTCTCCTGGGAGCTTCCCTTTCGCCGCCTGCGCAAAGAAACCGGCCTGGAATATGCCACCTTGGAGGAAGCCGCTCAAGCCCTGCAGCGCTTTCTCGATCCGCTGTTGAGTGGGCAGGCCGCTGGGCGATGGAATCCGTTTCAATGGGAATGGGAATAATCCGGAGGGTTTTTCCAATGACCGTCTTTGACCTGCATGCCGCCGTTCTGAGCGAATACCGCGACTTTGTGCGTTCCTTCATCCTCGTCGCCGACCCGCGCATTCGGGATTTTGTGGACCGCGTCCTGGACGAAGAGGCGCGCCTCTGGCCCGACTTCCTGCTCCAGGTCAGCCCCTCCTACCGGCGCGGCCCCAGCGTGGACGAACTGGTCCGGCGCGGCGACCTGCATCCGGAAACCGCCCACATCTTCCGCATCCCGGGCGGCGAACCCTATCGCCTCCACCGCCATCAGGAGGAAGCCCTGGAAAAGGCCCGCCGCGGCGCAAGTTACGTCGTCACCAGCGGCACCGGCTCCGGCAAGAGCCTGACCTACTTCCTCCCGATCGTGGACTCCATCCTGAGACACCCGGTTGCCGACAGAACCGTGGCGCTCATCGTCTATCCGATGAACGCCCTGGTCAACTCCCAGGTTCAGATGCTGGAGGCCCTCAAGGCCGGATACGAAGCCCGGACGGGCCGGCCCTTTCCGGTCACCTTTGCCCGCTACACCGGCGAGACCGACGAGGCGGCCCGTCAGGTGCTGCGCCAGCGCCCCCCGCACATCCTCCTGACCAACTATATGATGGCTGAACTGATGCTCGTCCGCCCCGAGGACCAGCGCTTCCTGGATTCCGCCGGGGGCGGGCTGCGCTTTCTGGTCTTTGACGAACTGCACACCTACCGCGGCCGGCAGGGCGCCGATGTGGCCATGCTCATCCGCCGTCTGAAGGAACGCGCCGCCGCGCCGGGGCTGATCCACATCGGCACCTCGGCCACGATGGTCTCGGAGCGGGAGGCCACGCCGCTCCAGCGCCGCCAGGCCGTGGCCGATTTCGCCACCCGCTTCTTCGGCCATCCCTTCACTGCGGACGACATCATAGAAGAGACTCTGGTCCCCTTCACCCAGGGCGGCCCGCCCTCACCGGACGAGCTCCGCGCCGCTGTCCAGGAGAGCGCAGGCCTCACGCTGTCAACCTCTCCTGGCCTCACCCTTTCCGCATACCGGACCCATCCCCTCTCCCGCTGGATTGAACACACCTTCGGCCTCGCCGCCGAGCCGGAGGGCGGGTACAAACGCTGTATGCCCGTGACCCTGTCCGGGGCGGCCGCCCGTCTTGCCCAGCAGACCGACCTGGACCCGCAGACCTGTGAGCGGGCGCTGCGCACCTGGCTGGCCCTGGGCGGTCAACTGGCGCGCGAAGAGGGCGGACGGGCCTTGGCGTTCAAACTCCACCAGTTCATCAGCCAGGGACGGGCCCTCTACGCCACCCTGGAGCCCGCCGACCGGCGCGCGTTCACGATGGAAGGCCAGGTCCAGGCCGGCGAGAACCGTCTCTACGCCCCGCTCCAGTTCTGCCGCCAGTGCGGGCAGGAATACTACCGCGTCCTGCGCGCCGAGGACCGCTTCTGGCCTCACCCGCTGGGCTTCTTTGAGGAGATAGACGAAACCTGCCAGCCCGGCTACCTGATGCTTGCCCCCACCGAAGGGGACTGGAGCGAGGAGTACCTGCCCGAGGAGTGGCGCGAACCGAACGGGCGGATCAAGCGCGACGTGCGGGAGCGGGTGCCGCGGCCGGTCTGGGTGCGCCCCGACGGCAGTTTCTCCGACCTCCCACACCCCGAAGCCGTCAAAATGTGGTATCAGCCCGAACCGTTCGGCCTGTGCCTGAACTGCGGCGAGTTCTACACCCGCAAGGAAGACGAATTCCGCAAACTGGCCTCCCTCTCCAGCGAAGCCCGCTCCAGCGCCACCACCGTGCTGGCGGTCTCGCTTCTGCGGCAGGCCGCCCGCACGGGCGCCGCCCGCGCCAAACTGCTCACCTTCACCGATAACCGGCAGGACGCCTCGCTGCAGGCCGGCCATTTCAACGACTTCATCCACCTGGCCGTACTGCGCTCGGCGCTGGTCGCCGCGCTGTGCCAGCACGGCGCGCTGACGTCCGACCGCGTGGCCCAGGAGACGGTCGCCGTCCTGAAATCCAGCTTCCACATTCGCGACATTGCCCGCAACCCCGAACTGGACCCCAACTCCCAGGCCGCCCGGGAGGTCTGGGAGACCTTCACCGAACTGACCGAATACCGTCTGTACGAAGACCTGCGGCGCGGCTGGCGCGTGATCCAGCCCAACCTGGAGGAACTCGGCCTGCTGCGCATGGAGTACCGCGGCCTGGAGGCGCTTTGCGCGCAGCAGGATGCCTGGAACGTTCACCCTGCCCTGGCGGCCCTCACGCCTGAGCAAAGGCAGGCCCTCATCCGCCCCCTGCTCGACCATTTCCGCCGCAAACTGGCCATCAACGCCCGCCTGCTGCAGGAACAGACGCAA
>CAKZOY010000205.1 GCA_937138275.1 uncultured Chloroflexota bacterium | reverse complement strand
CCGGGGCAGGTGGAGGCCGCCGTTCGGGGGATCGTCGCCCTGGGGTTCCGGGGCGTCAACGTCACCATCCCGCACAAGCGGGCGGTCATCCCGGTGCTGGACCATCTGGCATCCGTCGCGGACGCCCTGGGCGCCGTGAACACCATCGCTGTGGCGCGGGAGGGGGACGATCGGGCAACCCTCATTGGCCACAACACCGACGTGGAGGGATTTATCCGACCGCTGCGCCGCGCCGGATTTGATCCGGCCGGGGCGCGCGTGGTGATTCTGGGAGCGGGGGGCGCCGCCCGCGCCGCGGTCTTTGCCCTGTTACAGGCCGGCGCGGCAGAGGTCATGGTGCTGAACCGCACCCGCGCGGCGGCCCAATCCCTCATCGCCGAAGGGGGGGCCGGTTTCCCCCAAACGCGCGGCTTCGCCCTCCCCCTTGCCCCGGAGACGCTGGTGGAATCCGCCCGCGCGGCTGACCTCCTGGTGAACGCCACGCCCCTGGGGATGTGGCCCGACGTCCACACCAGCCCCTGGCCCGATGGGGTCCCCATCCCCCGTCACCTCACCATCTACGACCTGGTCTACAACCCGCTGCGGACGCGGCTTCTGGAGCAGGCGCGCCGTTCGGGCGCGCAGACCATCGGCGGGCTGGAGATGCTGGTGGAGCAGGGGGCGCGGGCGCTGGAGATATGGACAGGGATGCCCGCGCCGGTGGAGGTGATGGCGAAAGTTTGCCGACGAGCGCTGAGGAGGTACCGATGCTCCGATTCCTGACGGCAGGAGAATCGCACGGCCCGTGCCTGGTGGCGATTGTGGAGGGGCTGCCGGCCGGGCTTCCGGTGGACGTGGAGGCCATTCACCGGGACCTGGCCCGCCGACAGGGGGGCTACGGCCGGGGGGCGCGGATGCAGATAGAGCAGGACCGGGTGGAAATCCTGAGCGGCGTCATCAGCGGGCGGACGACCGGCGCGCCGGTGGCGTTGCGGATAGAGAACCGGGACTGGGCCAACTGGCGTCCCCGGTGGGAGGCGGGCGACCTGCCTCCGTTGACCGTCCCCCGCCCCGGCCATGCCGACTACGCCGGGATGACCAAGTACGGCCTGGACGACGCCCGTCCCGTCCTGGAGCGGGCCAGCGCCCGCGAGACGGCGGCGCGCGTGGCGGTGGGCGCGCTGGCGAAACTCCTGCTGGCTGAGTTCGGCGTCGCCGTCGGGAGTTACGTGGAGGCCATCGGGGAAATCGTTGCCGAAATTCCACCCCTGCCGCCGGAGGAGTTGTGGAGGCGGGCTGAGGCCAGCGATGTCCGTTGCCCCGACGAAGCGGCCGCGGCCCGTATGCGGGCAGCGATAGATGCTGCTGCAGAGGCGGGGGACACGCTGGGCGGCGTCTTCGTCGTCATCGCGACGGGGGTTCCGGTGGGGTTGGGCAGCCACGTCCACTGGGATCGCCGTCTGGACGCGCGCCTGGCCGCGGCGGTGATGTCCATCCCGGCAGTGAAGGGGGTAGAGGTCGGCCCGGCCTTTGAGAACGCCCGTTTGCCGGGCACGCGCGTCCACGACGAATTCGTGCCCGGAGAGGACGGGGCCATCGGGCGGGGGTCCAACCGGGCCGGTGGGGTGGAGGGCGGCATCAGCAACGGTCAGCCCATCGTCGTGCGGGCGGCGATGAAGCCCATCCCGACAACGAAGCGGCCCCTGCGGTCGGTGGACCTGGCGACGGGCCAACCCGCCGATGCCCCGTATCAGCGGGCCGACATCTGTGCCGCCCCGGCGGCAGCCGTCGTCGGCGAGGCGATGGTGGCCTGGGTGCTGGCGGAAGCGCTGACGGAGAAGATCGGCGGGGATAGTCTGGAGGAGATGCGGCGATGAAAAACATCGTCCTCACCGGCTTTATGGGCACCGGTAAGACGACCATCGGGCGGGAGGTGGCGCGCCGTCTGGGACGCCTGTTCGTGGATATGGACGGGGTGATAGAGCAGCGCGTTGGGAAACCGATCGCCCGGATATTTGCCGAAGAGGGGGAGGAGACCTTCCGCCGGATGGAGGCGGAGTTGTGCCGGGAACTCTGTGCCGGAGACGGCCTGGTCATCGCCACCGGCGGTGGGACGCTGGTTAATCCCGAAAACCGGGCGCGGATGGCCGAACGGGGCGTCGTCATCTGCCTGGAGGCCGACCCGGAGGAAATCCTGCGGCGGGTCGGCAACGATTCGGGACGGCCGCTCCTGCAGGTCTCTGACCGGCGGGCGCGGATCGCCGAACTGCTGGCGGCGCGGCGGTCGGCCTACGCCGCCATCCCCTGGCACGTGGACACAACCGGCCGTTCGGTGGAGGAGGCGGTGGAAGAGGTGCTGCGTATTGCCGGTTTCGTCGCGCTGACCGTCCGGTATCCGGGCGGGGAGTACCCGATCCACGTGGGGGAAGGGGCACTGGCCCATGTGGGGGATGCCCTGCGGGCCGTCGGGGCGCCGGAAGGGAGCGCGGTCGCCATTGTCTCCAACCCCGTCGTCGCGCCGCTGTACGGCCCGCGCGTGGAGGCGTCTCTGCGCGCGGCAGGGTTTTCCCCCTTCCTCTGCCTCATTCCCGATGGGGAGCAACATAAGAACCTCTCCACTGTCGCCGACCTCTACGGGCAGTTTCTGACCGGCGGCCTGGACCGGAGCGGGACGGTGCTGGCCCTGGGCGGAGGCGTGGTGGGGGATGTGGCAGGGTTTGCCGCGGCCACTTTTCTGCGCGGCGTCCGCTTCGCCCAGGTCCCCACTTCCCTGCTGGCGATGGTGGATTCCAGCATCGGCGGGAAGACGGGGGTGGACCTCCCCCAGGGCAAGAACCTGGTTGGAGCGTTCTGGCAACCGGCGGTCGTGGTGATAGACCCGACCGTCCTGGAGACCCTGCCCCCTGAGGAGTTGCGGTCCGGGATGGCGGAACTGATCAAGCACGGCATCATCGGGGACGCGTCGCTCTTTGCCGAGATGGAGGCCATTGTGCCGCAGGCCGCGGAGTTGCCCGTTGCCCGCCCCTGGGAGGCGATCACTCCGTCCCTGCTCCTGCGCTCCTTACGGGTCAAGGCGGCGATTGTGGAGGAAGACCCGTACGAACGGGGGCGCCGCGCGGTCCTGAACCTGGGGCACACGACGGGGCATGCGCTGGAGACGCTGAGCGGGTATACGATGCGCCACGGGGAGGCGGTCAGTATCGGAATGGTCGTGGCGGCCTGGATCGCTGCCGACCTGGGGATTGCCGACGGGGCGCTGCCGGAGCGGATCGCCGCGGTGCTGGCGGGATGGGGGCTACCGGTGCGCTGTCCGCCTTTCCGGGCCGATGCGATCTGGGCGGCGATGGCTCACGACAAGAAGCGGCGGGGCCGGACTTTGCGCTGGGTACTGCCCCGCGCGATCGGCTATGTGGACATTTTCCCGGATGTGCCGCCAGAAGTGGTTCTTGCGGCCCTGCAAAGGGCCGGTGCGGTGGCGTGATGGCACTTCAATCCCGTGCGGGGGAAAAGGGGTTGGGGCGCGGGCGGCCAAAGGCCGCCCGCTTCTTTTGGTGCGCTACGGCCTCGTTTGTAGGGCGCTACGGAGCGAAGCGGAGTAGCGC
>CAKZOY010000204.1 GCA_937138275.1 uncultured Chloroflexota bacterium | reverse complement strand
GCTAGATTTAGCAACACTGTGTCCCGGTGGTCTAAAACCGCAAAGAGCACGAAGGATGACACAAAGAGCGCAAAGAAATTTTTTAATTTTGTGCTCTTCGTGGAACCCTTTGTGCCCTTGATAGTTAATAGCAAGGAGTGAAGCCCGATGGGAAATCCCAGGAATCTCTCCGAACTCCAGCGTGAGCCGTTATGGACGGTGCTTGTATTTGTTTGCGGCGTCCTGACTGTCCTGTGCCTGATCGGCCTCTGGGTACTGGGCAGCCGATACCTCATCCCGCGCATCGCCCCGACGCCGTCTCCGGTAACCCCGACCATCTGGGTTGCCCCGGAGGCGGCCCGGCCGGGCACATCCATCACCGTCACCGGCGAGGGTTGGTCGCCGGGGGATACCGTCTTCGTCGGCCTGATAGATCCCGCCCAGGGGACCCGGAAGCCGCTGGCCTCTGCGGCGGTGGGATCGGACGGCCGCTTCAGCGCCGTATTGACGCTCCCGCCCGATGCGGGGGCTGCCCAGCCACAGGTGCAGGTCGTGGCCTGGTCGTCTAAGACGAGCAGCGAAGCCCGGGCGGTGCTTCCTGTGCTGGTCAACACCGCCACACCGACCGCAACGCCCGTTCCGACGCTGCCGGCTACCCCAACCTTTACACCTGTTCCCCCCACACCCACCCCGCCCCCGCCGACCGCCACGCCGACCCGACGGCCGACAGTGCGCCCCACCGCCACGCCGCGCCCCACCACCACGCCGCGCCCCACATCCACCCCGACGGGGGCCACCTGGCGGGCGGAGTTTTTCGCCAACGTGAACCTGGCAGGGCCTCCCGCGCTGGTGCGCCAGGATGCGGCGGTCAACTTTGATTGGGGGCGGAACGCGCCAGCCTCCGGGATACCGGCCGATAACTTTTCCGCCCGCTGGATGCGCACGGTACAATTTGAGGGAGGAGTGTACCGCTTTCGCGCCGTCGTGGACGATGGAGTGCGCATCTACGTGGATGAACTGCTGGCGCTGGACTCCTGGCACGACGGTGCCCGCCGCGAAGTGACCACCGACTTCAAAGTGACGCCCGGTGCCCATACGGTTCGGGTGGAGTACTACGAGCGTGCCGGAGATGCCCTCATTCAGGTGAGTTGGGAGCGCATCGCGGCCTATCCGGACTGGAAAGGGGAATACTGGACCAACCGCGACCTCTCCGGCAACCCGGCCCTGGTGCGCAACGACGAGAACATCTCCTTCAACTGGGGCAAGGGTTCGCCGGCCCCGAATCTGCCCGCCGACAGATTCTCGGCCCGCTGGACGCGCACAGCAAACTTTGAAGGGGCCACGTACCGCTTCCGTGTCGTGGTGGATGACGGGGTGCGCCTGTGGGTGGACGACCGGTTGATCATAGACTCCTGGCGCGATGGCAGCGCCCGCGAACTGACGGCCGAATATGCCCTGGTACAGGGGGCGCACAACCTGCGGGTGGAATACTACGAAAACACCGGCGACGCGGTCATCCAGGTGGGGTGGGAAAAAGTCGCCTCTCCGTCCTATCCCGACTGGAAAGGGGAATACTGGCCGAACATCAACCTGAGCGGCACACCGGCCCTGGTGCGCAACGACGCGGCGATTGACTTCAACTGGGGCACGGGGTCGCCCGCCGTCGGCATTCCAACCGATAACTTCTCCGTCCGCTGGACCCGGGTGTTCACTTTCACGCCAGCCATCTATCGCCTCTATGCCCAGGCCGATGACGGTATTCGGGTCTATGTAGACAATGTGCTGGTATTGAACGAATGGCACGACAGCGACGGGACCCGGGTCTACACGGTGGACATGCCGTTGAACGGCGTGCGCCCGCTGCGGGTGGAATACTACGAACGGGGCGGCGGCGCGCTGGCGAAATTCTGGTGGGCCAAAGTGGGCGATTGGCCAACGCCGACGCCTACCCGGACGCCGAGTCCCACCCCCACGCGGACGGCCACGCCGACCGCTACTCCAACTGCTACTCCGACCGCCACTCCGACTGCCACGCCGACCGCCACACCGACTGCTACTCCGACTGCCACGCCGACCGCTACTCCAACGGCCACGCCGACCGCCACACCGACTGCTACCCCGACAGAGACTCCCTCTCCCACCGCCACACCGACATCGCCCACTCCGCAATCGACGCCGTGAGGGGGGCAACTGCTCTTCGTATGGGTAGGTTTTTGGGGCAGCCCTCCTCGCATGAAGAAGGAATAGATTTTTTGATTGGGCGGCTTCGCCGCCCAATCAAAAAATCTTCTTTTTACCCCTCGCTCGCTGGGGGTGAAAAAACTTACCCATGCAAGGGCAACTGCCCTCCCCGTTGAGGGCAGGCGAGACATCTGCCCCGAATAGGTTTTGGCGCTGGCGGCCGAAGGTCGCCAGCGCCAAAACCTTTACAAAAATCCTCCTCCTCTGACCGCTACGTTAGGATCACCTCCACCCGTACTTCCTTCGTGTCCTCCGCCGGAAAGGGAATGATGGTGCCCTCTACGGGTTCCCCGTCCACCATCAGGAAGACCCGGTTGCCCGAACCGGCACGCCGCACCGTGATGTGATACGTTACCCCGCGGAAGACCCGCTGGGCAGTGAAGCCAGGCCAGTAGCGCGGAATGACCGGTGCGATCCGCAACCCTTGAAACGTGGGGCGGATTCCCAGGATATGCTGGGTGATGGCGACGTAGTTCCAGGCCGCGGTACCGGTGAGCCAGGAGTTCTTTGCCTCTCCGGGGGTCGGCGCGTCCCGCCCGGCAATCATCTGCGCATAGACGTACGGCTCGCAGCGATGGACCTCGCCGATCTCCTCCCGCGCCGACGGGTTGATCCGCAGGTAGTAATCGTGGGCCTCGTCGCCATTCCCCACAACCGTCTCGGCGATCATCACCCAGGGATTGGTGTGACAGAAAATGGAAGCATTCTCCTTGTAGCCAGGCGGATACGAGGAAATCTCTCCAAGGTGGACGTAATAACGGGTGTAGGCTGGCTGGTGAAGGAGGATACCGTGGGGAGTCGCCAGGCGCTGGCGCACCGATTCCAGCGCCTTTTGGGCCCGCCCGTTCTTCACCCCGATGCCAGCCATAATGCACATCCCTTGCGGCTCAATGAAGATCTGCCCTTCGGCGCACTCCCGCGAGCCGACCTTTCGGCCCAGGGCATCATAGGCGCGCAGGAACCACTCCCCGTCCCATCCGTGCTCCAGTACCCGGCAGGCCATCGCGTCGGCGGCCTGTTCGTAGCGGGTGGCGTCCTCTTCCAGGCCGCGGAGGCGGGCAATCGCCGCCATCTCTCGCGCCGCCAGCACAAACAGCCCCCCGATAAAGACCGACTCGGCGACCGTGCCGTCTTTCTTCAGCGGCGCGGTCTGGAACGACTCCCCCGGTTCCTCAGAGAAGATGTTCAGGTTGAGGCAGTCGTTCCAGTCGGCGCGGCCGATCAACGGCAGACCGTGAGGCCCCAGCCGGTCCAGGGTATATTGAATACTGCGCTGCAGATGCCGGTACAGCGGCTCCTCGGTCCCCGGACGGTTGTCGTAGGGTACCAACTCGTCTAAAATGCTCTCGTCCCCCGTTTCCTTCAGGTACGCCGCCGTGCTGAGCACCAGCCACAGGGGATCATCGTTGAAACCGCTGCCGATCAGGTCGTTCCCCCGTTTGGTCAGTGGCTGGTACTGGTGATACGCTCCCCCCGTCTCCAGTTGGGTGGCTGCCAGGTCCAGAATGCGCTGACGGACCGACCCCGGCACCATATGGACCGCGCCCAGGATGTCCTGATTGGAATCCCGGAACCCGATCCCCCGGCCGATGCCGGATTCAAAATAGGACGCCGACCGGGCAACATTAAAGGTGATCATGCACTGGTACGGGTTCCAGATGTTGACCATCCGGTCCGTATGGGGGTCGGGGGTCTCCACCTGGAAAACACCCAGCAGGCGGTCCCAGTGGTCACCCAGAGCGGCGAAGGCTGCTTCCACATTGGCGGGGTTCAGGTAACGGTCAATGATCGGGCGCACCGTGCGCTTGTTGATCCGCGAGGAGTCCGGCGGATCAAACTTCTCCTGGGGAGGGTTCTCGTGGTAACCCAGGAGGAAAATCACCTGGCGCGTTTCCCCCGGTGCCAGCGTCAAGCGAATGTGATGGGAGCCCATCGGCGCCCATCCGTGAGCGGCCGAGTTGGAGGACTGACCCTGCTCCACCACCAGGGGACGGTCCCATCCCCGGTATGGGCCCAGGAACCGGTCCCGGCCGGTGTCAAATCCCGCCAGCGGTTCCGAACAGGCGAAAAAGGCGAAATGATTGCGCCGTTCCCGGTACTCCGTTTTGTGGTAAATGACCCCATCCTCTACTTCCACCTCCCCGGTGCTGAAGTTGCGCTGGAAGTTGGTGGCGTCGTCCCAGGCGTCCCAGAGGCAGAACTCCACCGCCGAGAAGACGGAGAGGGGAAGAATCTGACGGCGCCCGTTGGTCACCGTGAACTGCCAGATTTCCAGATTCGCGCCCGGCGGGACGAAGTAGCGAATCTGCGCCGTCACCCCGCGATAGGCCGATCCGATAATGGTGTAGCCCAGGCCATGGCGGCAGAAATAGTCTTCGGCTGGGTGGCGGGTGGGCTGCCAGGTCGGGGACCAGTATTCCCCGCTCTCGTCGTCCCGCAGGTAGATGTACCGGCCCCCCTGGTCGGTGGGGACACCGTTGTAGCGATAACGGGTGAGCCGCCGCAGGCGGGCATCCCGGTAGAAACAGTAGCCTCCGGC
>CAKZOY010000203.1 GCA_937138275.1 uncultured Chloroflexota bacterium | reverse complement strand
CTCCCGACTACCGACTCCCGACTACCGACTCCCGACTGTTATACTCACTCATCGCCTTCTCCAGCCCCTCTGTGAGCCAAGTCTGGATGGCCGCAATGGCTCGTTCTACGGCTTCCTCCACCACCGGCTCCTCATCGGGGGAGAAATTCTGGAGGACGTAATCGGCGGGGTCCATTTGACCCGGCGGACGGCCGATACCGACGCGGAGACGGGGGAATTTCTGGGTGCCCAGATGGTCTATGACCGACTGCATCCCCCGGTGCCCGCCGCTTCCTCCATCCGGACGGATGCGGATGGCACCCAGGGGCAGGTCCAGGTCGTCGTAGACCACCATCAGGCGCTCCGGAGGCATCTGGTAGAAGCGCGCCAGGGGGGCTACCGCGCGCCCGCTTTCGTTCATAAAGGTCTGGGGGATCGCCAGCAGAACCGGGACTCCTCCGACCTCTCCGCGGGCCACGCGGGCATTTTTCTGCCGACGGCTGAACTCCAGGTTGTGGGTTGCGGCCAGTCGGGCTAGGCAACGCGCCCCCACATTATGGCGATTCCGCGCGTAGCGGACCCCAGGATTCCCCAACCCGACGATCAGATACATCGCTACCCTTGTTGAGGCCACCGAGGCCGCCTGCGGGTGCGCAGGTAGTACCGGAACCCGGCCTTTGCCAGCAAGTACAGGCCCCACACCGCGAAGAGGATCAATGTGATGCGCGCTCCGCGCATAAATGCCCCACCGATCTGGCTCGTATCCAGCCGGATCGTTCCACCACCCCCGGATGGGGATGTCGGCGTTTCCCCAGGCCGCGGGGTGGGGGAGGGGCGCGGGGTCGCAGTGGGCGGCATCTCCACCGGCACTGCCGTCGGCGTCTCCGCCCCCGACGTCGGAATCTCCGCTACCTCCTCCGTGGGCGTCGGCGTCGGCGTGACCGCCTCGTTGAGGACGGTGATGTTGTTCACAAAAAAGGAGTCCGTCGCCCCGTCCTGGCGGTAGCGGATAAGCACCATGTGGTAGACACCGTTGGGCACAATGGGAAGGCTGTCCTCCGCAATGGCTGTCGTGTCCCACTGGGCCAGGACGCCGTTGACCACCTGATCCCGCACGTCCAGTACCAGGGGCTGCCACTGGGACGTCGCCGTGGCTGCCGGACCGGGAGCGTAGTAGATGCTGTAGCGGTCAAAATTCGGGTGGGTGACCGTCCCCAAAATCTGCACCACCCCGCTGACGGTTGCACCGCTGTTGGGGAACGTGATAATCACCACGTTGTCCTGGGGGGGCGGCGCGGCCATCAGGCGTCCCCCAGCCAGAAGAAACACGGTCAGAAACGTTCCGAGAAGCAGAGACAATCGTTGCCGTCGCATCGGGACTCCTTGATTTCTGTGAGGGTAAGTGTATCATAAAGGGGCAAGTTTGCAAGTGGGCACGTTTGCACGTGGGCAGGGATTGGCGTTTGCTTTGGGGGATGGCGGTGCTCCTGTGGGTCGCCGGGGCGCTGCGGATGACCGGGGTGGCGTGGGACGGCGGGATCGGCGCCCACCCCGATGAGCGGTACCTGGTAGGGGTGGCGGAGCAGATGTCCTGGCCCTCGTCCCTCAACCCCTTCCGGATAGACCCATCTTTCCCGTATGGGCATCTGCCCCTTTACCTGTTGCTGGCTCTCGGCGGGGACGACCGGCTGATGGCGGCCCGTCTGCTGACCGCACTGCTGGATGCCAGTACTGTGGCTCTGACGGTAGCCCTGGGCAAGGGCATAGGGGTGTCGTCTCCTCTCATAGCCGGTCTGTTTCTGGCCCTGATGCCTATACACGTCCAGCAAGCCCACTTCGCCACCGCCGATGTCCCGCTGGCATTTTTCGCAACCGGGGCGCTCCTCTTCGCCGTCCGGGGCCGGAGGCGGGATTTCTGGCTGGCGGGCATCTGGGCGGGGCTGGCGCTGGGGTGCAAGGCCGGGGCGTTGCTTCTGTTCCTGCCGCTGGCGCTTGCGGGCGTACTGGGGGCGGAAGACCGGCGCGGGCCGGTGCGGCGGGTCGCCGGGATGGTTGCCCTTGCCCTGGCGACGTTCGCTATCACCAACCCCTTCGCCGTCCTGGAATTCCCCCGTTTCGCGGAAAACATCGCCGCACAGGCGTCTATGGCTCGGGGAGCGGTCATCCTGCCCTACACGCTCCCGTATCGGGGCACGCTCCCATACCTCTACCCCATCGCCCAGCAACTGACCTGGGGAATGGGGCCGGTGCTGGGACTTCTGGGGTTTGGAGGACTGGCCCTGACGGCCTACCGCGCAGCCCGGGAAGGGGGACATTCGGCGGAATGGGTCGCGCTGGCCTGGGCGCTCCCGTATTTTGCCTTCTATGGGGGTCTCTACGCCAGATTCCCGCGCTATCTGTTGCCGCTCATGCCGT
Source organism: uncultured Chloroflexota bacterium (assembly GCA_937138275.1). Taxonomy (GTDB): domain Bacteria; phylum Chloroflexota; class Anaerolineae; order B4-G1; family DUEL01; genus SpSt-77. The sequence continues at coordinate 8,430 of CAKZOY010000203.1, read as the reverse complement.
TTCTTGCAGTGTACGCTGCCCGAATGGCGACCGTCCGCCCACGCCTGGGTCCTTTTCTTTCCGGACTGGCCTCCCTTCCGGCCGGCGCGCTCTCCCTGGCCCTGGTCCTCTCGTACCGGCAACCCCATCCGTGGATCGCCGCGTCGGGCTGGATTCGGGCACATCTTCCACCCGGGGCGGTCATCGCGGTGGAGGAGTGGGATCATCCCCTGCCGCTGAACGCCGAGGGGTACGTTCTGCGAACTCTTCCCATCTTTGCCCCCGACGGGCCGGAGAAGGAGCAGGAGATGGCGGCGATTCTGGCGGAGGCGGACGCGGTGGTGGTCGCCAGCCGACGGGGGTACGGGGCGCTCTCGCGCTGGCCCGACCGCTTTCCGGCGGCGGTGGCTTATTACCGCACGCTTTTCGCAGGGGAAGCGGGTTTTGTGGCCGCGGGCTGCTGGACCCGTCCGCCGCGCCTGGCGGGCTTTGTCCTGGCCGATGACCCGTTCAGGGAGACTCGTCTGCCTATTCCCCATCCCGATTGTCTTCCCGGAGGGCACTGGTTGCGACTGCCGCGCCTGGATGAGAGTTTCGTCGTCTATGACCATCCGGAGGCGATTGTGCTGGTTCGTGGTCCGTAGTGCGTGGTTCGTCAACTGGACAAGAATCCAAAACCGGATATAATCCTTGCTCAGGAACTATGCACTGCCCAGAATGTGGATACGACGTACCTGAACCGCTTCTGCTGTGTCCCCGCTGCGGAGCCCACGTAGAGGAGACCCAGCCGATGAAGGGGCGTCGGCCCCGGCGCCCGCGCGCGCTTCCCTGGGTCCGCGTGCAGGAAGATACGATTCCCCTGCTGATCGGCGCAGAGGCGGAGGAAGAGGAAACGCCCTCTGCCCGCCCTACCATCTGGAAGCGCGTGCGCTTCGTGTTGCTGATGCTGGCGACTTTTCTTTGCCTGCTGGCGGTGGCTCTCGCCGTCGCCGGGTATATCGGCGTTCAGGCCGGAGAGCAGGCGCGCCTGGAACGGCGCGCGGCGCTGGCGGATGAGCACTATCGCCGGGGGCTGGCCCGACTGGATGCCGGGGAGTACGAACTGGCGATCGCCGAATTTGAGTACGCCCTGCAACTGGTGCCCGAGCACCCTCTGGCGAAACAGGGCCTCGCCGAAGCGCGCGCCCGTCTGGCGACCCGTCCTACTCCCACCTCCCAGGCAACGGGGGATGTGGCACGCGAACTCTACGAGGAGGCAAAAGCGGCCTTTGAGCAGGAGGACTGGCCCCGGGCCGCCCGTCTCCTGAACCAACTGCGCGCCTTCGCCCCGGACTACGAACGGGAATCGGTGGAAGAGATGCTCTTCACCAGCCTTTACAACGCCGGGATAGCCGCCCTGGCGCAGGATTCGCTGGAGGAGGGGATTTTCTACCTGGACCAGGCCGGGCAGATGCGGGAACTGGACGCCGACGCGCTGCGGGAACTGGAACTGGCCCGTCGTTACCTCAGGGCGCTAGGGTACTGGGCGGTGAATTGGGACATTTGTATCCAGCAACTGGAAGCCCTGTATGCCCTGGCGCCGAACTACCGGGATGTCTTCCAGCGGCTCTATCAGGCGCGCCTGGCCTACGGGAACCTGTGGGCCGAACAGGGGGAGATGTGTCCGGCTGCCGCGCAGTATGATCAAGCGCTGCGGCTGATGAACAGCGCCGACCTGGTTCAGAAGCGGGATGACGCGGCGGCAATTTGTGCCGTCGCCACACCGACCCCGATCGCGCCGATCACCGGGACACTCCCCTCGGGCACCACAATGGTTCCGGGCTTTACCAGCGGGCGACTGGCCTATGCGGTGTACAATCCCCAAACGGGCCTCTACGCCCTGTACACCGTTGTCTCCGATGGGGCCAATGGGTATGTATCCCGGGTGGCTGAGGGGGCCGATCAGCCCTGCTGGCGATGGGGTGGGGGGCAATTGATTTACCGCGACCGCCTGGCGCCGGGGATTGCGCTGCTCCAGCCCGATGGCTCGCGGGTACTTCTGCGGGCTGGTGGGGATGCTGCCTGGCCCACGCTCTCCCCCGACGGCACCCGCTATGCCTACGCCGCGCCCGACGGAACTGGGACCTGGTACGTCTATATCGCGCGCACCGACGGCACCGGCGCGCCGCAAGCGGTGGCGCCTGGCTGGGCGCCGGTCTGGGGGCCGACGGGCATGCTGGCCTGGACCGGTTGCGAGGTCGGGGGCTCGGCCTGCGGCATCTATGTGGACCAGCCCGACGACTCCCAGCCCCCGGTACGCCTGACCGGAAACGCTAACGACACCGGTCTGCACTGGGCGCCGGGCGGTCAGGCCCTGCTCTATATGTCCGACCATACGGGGAACTGGGACCTGTATCTTCTGGGAGTCAGCGGAGGGGTTCAGGTCCTGCTCAGCACCCCGGCGATTGAGGGGCTTCCTGCCTGGTCGCCGGACGGCTCCACCATTGCCTTTCTCTCGTACCGGGATAACTTCTGGGGCATCTACCTGATGCAGCCGGACGGGGGGAATCTCCGCCCGCTGTTTGACCTGGGTGCGGAGATGCCGAACTGGCAGAACCAGCGAATTTCGTGGGGGCCGTAACCTGCTGGATAAGGGGGCGGCGGGCGATGAAACTGTTCAAATGCCCTCTCCGGTCTTGACAAACTGCCGCTTTAAGGTATAATGTTCTCCGCAATCCTCGGTAGCTCAATAGGTAGAGCGGCCGGCTGTTAACCGGTTGGTTGCAGGTTCGAGTCCTGCCCGAGGAGCCTGTCCTGGTCGTCCGATAGGCCCGGTATCCCGCCGGGCCTTTTGCGTTTATTGCGAATCGGTGTACAATACTGGCAGGGTATAAACGGCCCTCATAATTCCTATTTTACCGCCGAGAACGCAAGGGGCGCGGGGAATTGGCGCGCCTGTGAATGGAGAAGTGGGGGTTTGTGGGAGCGGCTTCGCCGCCCCCACAAACCCCACACCCCACCCTCTTCCCCTACAGTCGGGAAATTCGTTGCGGAATGCCCTCGCGTTCTCCGCGGTCTCTGCGGTAACAGATACGTTTGCCCAAATCCCGTTCCCTGGAGGTTTCATGCCACCTGTCCTGGAACTGCGCGGCATCACCAAGGCGTTTCCCGGCGTCCTCGCCAACGACCACATCAACCTGACACTGGAAGAGGGAGAGATTCACGCTCTCCTGGGTGAAAACGGTGCCGGTAAGACCACCCTGATGAATATTCTGTACGGCCTGTACTCCCCCGACGAGGGGGAGATTTTTGTGCGCGGCCGGCGGGTGGAAATCCGCAGTCCCGGCGACGCGATCGCCCTGGGCATCGGGATGGTCCACCAGCACTTTATGCTTGTCCCCGTTCTCACCGTCACCGAGAACGTGATGCTGGGAGTGGAGTCCACCCGAAACGGGATCTTCCTGAACCGCGCTGCGGCCGCCCGACGCATCCGTGAAATCTCCCGCCAGCACGGTCTGGAAGTGGACCCCGATGCCCTGGTCAAGACCCTTCCCGTCGGCGTTCAGCAACGGGTGGAGATCATTAAACTCCTCTACCGCCAGGCCGACATCCTGATTATGGACGAGCCTACAGCCGTGCTCACCCCGCAGGAGGTGGAGGAACTCTTCAAGGTCATCCGTTCCCTCGCCGATCAGGGCAAGTCCATCATCTTCATCACCCACAAACTCAAAGAGGTGATGGCGATCGCCGACCGGATCACCGTCCTGCGCAACGGGCGCGTCGTGGGCACCACCACCCCGTCCCAGACCACGGAGGAGCAACTGGCTTCTATGATGGTCGGGCGGGAGGTTCTGTTGCGGGTGAACAAGGCGCCTGCCCGCCCCGGCGAGACCGTGTTGGAGGTGGAGAATCTGGAGGTGCTGGACGACCGGGGGAACCCGGCCGTGCGGGGCGTCTCTTTTGAGGTGCGGGCCGGGGAGGTGCTGGGCATCGCCGGGGTCCAGGGCAACGGCCAGACGGAACTGGTGGAGGCACTCACGGGCCTGCGGGCACCGCTGGCGGGCCGAGTGCGCATCCTGGGAAAGGAGTTCACTTCGGCCCATCCGCGCTGGGTTCTGGAACGGGGCGTCGCCCACGTGCCGGAAGACCGCCAGAAGGATGGGCTGGTGCTCAGTTTCCCCGTCGCCGAGAACCTGGTCCTCAACACCTACTACATCTCCCCCTTCGCCCGGCGCGGTGTGCTGGAACAGGAGGTCATCCTGACCGTGGCGGAGCAGCGGGCGCGGGAGTTTGACATCCGCACCCCCAGCATCCTCACCCCGGTTGTCAATCTCTCCGGCGGCAACCAGCAGAAGGTCATCGTCGCCCGGGAGTTCTCCCGTCCCATCCGCCTGCTGATTGCCTCTCAGCCGACCCGCGGGTTGGATGTGGGCTCCATTGAGTACATCCATCGCCGCATCGTGGAGAAACGGGACGAGGGGTGTGCCGTGTTGCTGGTCTCCCCGGAACTGGACGAAGTGATGAGCCTCTCCGACCGCATCGCGGTGATGTACGAGGGGCAGATTATGGACATTCTCCCTGCCGGCAGGGCGACCAAAGAGGAGATCGGCTTGCTGATGGCGGGGGTGCGTCGTGAGTAAGGAGGTGGCTGTGCAATCACCGGAGCGATTTCGGGTCGGTTTCGTGACCGACGGGGGCCGGATAGACGACGGCTCCTTCAACCAGTACGCCTACGAAGGGCTGACCCGCGCGGCCCAGGAGCGGGGCCTCTCGGTGGACCTGATCCAGACGGAATCCCCGGCCGAGTACGAGGCCAATATCCGCCGGGTCATTGAGCAGGGCTGCCATCTGGTGGTGACCGTCGGCTCCACCACCGGCGCGACGGTGGAGCGGATCGCCGCGCGGTATCCGGCGGTCCACTTCGTCCTGGTGGACTACACGCCGATGGAGGAGAGCCGCCACGTCACCGGGCTGGTCTTCGCGGAGGATGAGGCGGGCTTTCTGGCTGGTGCGCTGGCGGGCCTGATGACGGTGCAGGAGACGGTCGGCTTCGTCGGTGGAGTGGACGTCCCGCCGGTGCGGAAGTTCCAGCGCGGTTTTGAGCACGGGCTTGCTTTCACCAACCGGCGGGCCAAACTGATCACCGTCTACACGAACTCCTTCACCGACCTGCGGAAGGGCGAGGCGGCGGCAGAGGAACTGGTGGGCCAGGGCACGGACGTGGTCTTTGCGGCGGCGGGGGCCTGCGGGGGCGCGGCCATCCGAGCAGCGGCCGGGAAGGGGGCCTGGGTCATCGGCTCCGACGCCGACCACTGGGTGACTACGTTCCAGAACGGTCAGGCCCCCGGCGCCGACCGGCTGCTCACCAGCGCGGTCAAGCGGGTGGACCGGGCCGTCTACGAGGCGGTCCTTCTGGCTGTGGAGGGCAAACTGCGCGGCGGGACGCTGCGTTTTGACGTCCACAACGACGGTATCGGGCTGGCGCCGTACCACGCGGCCGATGTCGCCGTCCCTTCCGAAGTGCGGGGCAAGATTCTGGAGGTGGTGGATGGGCTGCGCAGCGGTCGCATCCGCACCCGCGTGGGCCCGATGGGGGAAGACCTGGAGCGACGGCTGTGGGCGCGCATCACGGCCTGGAACTGGCAGTCGGCGGCGGTGATTTTCCTGGCGATTTTCACCGCGCTGGTGGTCGGGGCGATCTTCATCGCCGCTTTTGACCCCAAGGTGTGGGAGGCCTTTCGGGAAGGGGTCGGGGCGGGGTTGTTGGTTGCCGGAGCGTCCATCGTCAAGGCCTACGGTGCCTTCTTTGAGGGCGCGTTCGGCAACCCGGTCCGGATCATCAACGGGCTGCAGGTCTACATTTCCACGGGCGATAGCGCGCGGCTCCTGCGGGCCATCTACCCGCTGACCGAGAGTTTGCGGCTGGCGACCCCGTACATCTTCGCCGGTCTGGCGGTGGCCCTGGGGTTCCGCTGTGGTCTCTTCAACATCGGTGCAGAGGGGCAGTACTTCATCGGCGGGCTGGCTTCGGTCTTTGTGGGCTACAGTGTGAAGGGGCTGCCCTGGATCATCCACCTGCCGCTGGCGCTGGCGGCGGGTATCCTGGGCGGGGCGCTCTGGGCGTCCATTGCCGGATTCCTGAAAGCGCGGACGGGCGCGCACGAGGTCATCAACACCATTATGTTGAACTACATCTCCTACCGCCTGGCCGACTATCTGCTGCAGGTGGGCGGTCCAATGGCGCGCCCAGGGGACTCCCGTCCGGTAAGCCCGGAGATTCTGCCCAGCGCGTACCTGCCGCAGTTCTTCCCGAACGATCTCTCTATCCGGCTCAACACCGGGTTGATTCTGGCGCTATTTGCCGTCTGGTTTGTGTACTGGCTTCTTTTCAAGACGACGGTGGGGTTTGAGATTCGCGCGGTAGGGGCGAACCCGCGGGCGGCCCGCACCGCGGGGATCAGCGTGGGACGCAACATTGTCCTGGCGATGGCGATCAGCGGCGGTCTGGCTGGACTGGCCGGCGCGCACGACATTCTGGGTGTCCTGCACTTTATGCCCAACGCCTTCTTCTCCGGCTACGGGTTTGACTCCATCGCGCTGGCTCTGCTGGGCAGGAGCCACCCGGTGGGGGTCCTTCTGGCGGCGCTTCTCTTTGGCTTCCTGCGGGCCGGGGCCCAGCGGATGCAGGGGGTAGCCCAGGTGCCCATAGACATCATCTCCATCCTCCAGGCGCTCATTATCATCTTCATCGCCGCGCCGGAGATCATCCGTCTCCTCTACCGCATCCGCGCTCCGAAGGAGGCCGCCGAAATGGTCTACACCCGCGGCTGGGGCCGGGTATAAAGCAGGGCGCAGGGTCGCAGGTCGCAAGTCGCAGGGCGCGATTTGCGATACGCGATATGCGATACGCGAAAAAAAACCTGCTACTTGTATTCTTGTATCCTTGTATCCTTGTATCCTTATTCAGGAGCAAGCAATGGCATCCACGGGAACTGCATGGGAACGTATCGCCGCTCGGGGGGGAGTGACTCCCCGACGGGCCCGAACGTATGGATTGGTATTTTTCGGGGCAGGGCTTCTGATCTACCTGCTGTTTGCCCGCGTGGCGGTTGCCGGGTATACCAGCACCTTTGTCCTGCACCCCGGGGGAGCAACCCAGGCCATTCCTGTTCCCGACCTGGTCCTTCCCACCGCGCCAGCGCTGTATGCGATGACGCTGATATGTGCTTTCTTAGGCGGCTGGCAACTGGCCCGGGGGTTTCGTCGGGTCAACCTGGTGCTGGGATTCATCGCCGGGCTGTTCGTGCTGGCTTTCCTCACCTGGGCCTCTCAGGGCCGGTCGTTCAACCTGACCGGGATGTTCAGCAGTGCCCTGTTGCGGGCTGTGCCCATCGCTCTGGCCGGACTCTCCGGCGTCATCTGCGAACGGTGCGCGGTCATCAACATCGGGATTGAGGGGATGATGCTGGGCGGCGCGTTCAGCGCCACCCTGATGGGCAGTCTGGCGCTGAATGTGTGGAAGTGGCCCTCCTGGGCATCTATGTCCTTCGGCTTGCTGGCCGCGCTGATTACCGGAGCGCTCTTCGGGCTTCTCCTGGCTGTCCTGGCCGTCCGCTTCAAGGTCAACCAGATTATCGCCGGAACGGCGATCAACATCCTGTCGGTGGGTGTCACCAGTTTTATCAGTTCCCGTATCCTTTCCCATTTCCAGCAACTGAACAACACGGGCACCCTCCAGCCGGTTTCTGTCCCCTTGCTCTCTCGCATTCCGATTATCGGCCCGGTGCTGTTTGAACAGAACCTGCTGGTCTATCTGCTCTTCATTCTGCTCATCGTCGTCCATGTCGTCCTGTTCCACACCCGCTGGGGGCTGCGCACCCGGGCGGTAGGGGAGCACCCCCGCGCTGCCGACACGCTGGGCGTGGACGTTTTCAAGATTCGCTATGTCAACGTGACCATCGGCGGGATGGTCGCCGCGCTGGGTGGGGCGTTTCTCATCCTGGGCTCGGTAGGCCGATTTGACGAACTGATGACCGCCGGGAAGGGCTTTATCGGCCTGGCGGCGATGATTTTCGGCAAATGGATGCCCTTCGGCGCGTTCGGCGCGGCGCTCATCTTCGGCTTCGCCGACGCCCTGCAGGTCAAACTGGCGCTCCTTCAGGTGCCCATCCCCTCCCAGTTCCTGCTGATGGCCCCTTATCTGGTGACTATCATCGTCCTGGCGGGGGTGGTCGGGGAGGCGGTCCCGCCCGCCGCCGACGGGCAGCCGTATGAGAAGGAATAGTTGGGTATTGGGGATTGGGTATTGGGGATCGGGTATTGGGTATTGAGGATTGGAATTGAGAAGTTGAAATTGAACGGCCCTGCGATATGTGATTACCGATACGCGATACGCGATTACCGATACGCGATACGCGATTACCGATACGCGATACGCGATTAGCGATACGCGATACGCGATGAAAGGAATTT